>CALAAN010000234.1 GCA_937884915.1 uncultured Oscillibacter sp. | reverse complement strand
CTACGGCATGTACATCGCGCAGCAGAAAGGCGGGCTTTCCGCCGTCAAGCTGCGCGTCAGCGGCTGCGACCATGTCGTCACCGCGCAGGTCGATCTGAAAAGCGGCACGGCGCGTGCCGAAATGCCCTGCCCGCGCAGTGTGGCGCGCGTCACGGTCGAGGGGCACGAGGGCACGCTCGTCGACTTAACAGGTATCGCCCACTTTGTGGTCGAGGGCGTACAGCCGAGCGAAGACTTCTTCCGCGCGGCGGAACCGATTTTCTCCGGAATTGCAGGGATTGACGCCTGCGGCGTCATTTTCCTCGACGCGGAAAGGCGCAGTATGACCCCGCTCGTCAAGGTCATTGAGACCGGCTCCCTCGTCTGGGAGGGCAGCTGCGGCAGCGGCACGGTCGCCTGCGCCGTCGCGCAGAGCGAACGCATGAAAAACGGAGGTTTTTCATGCGAATACAGCCAGCCTGCGGGCACGGTCCGCGCGAGCGTCGAACGGCAGAACGGAAATGTCATTGCCGCGAGCATCGGCGGCACGGTCACGCTGGACGAGCCCATGCGCTTCACACTGTAAAGATCGTGCAAATGACGGATGCCATTTTGTATCTTTCGTTATTGCTGTTTTTACATGCGCCGCAGATGTAAAAATCTGCCCGTTTCCGCTTTTTTAAGACAGAAAAAAGAACGCCTAATTTTTTAAGGTATTTGGAAAAAAGAGGCTTGCAAAACAGTTTTACCTTTTTCTGCTGTTCGGCTATAATTGGTTTTGTCAATAAGAGACAATTCTCCATTTTTCATACATAAAATTTTAGGAGGTATTTTCCATGACCGACATTGAGATCGCCCAGGCACACAAAATGAAAAAAATCGTTGATGTCGCCGCCAAGGCAGGCATCGATGAAAAGCACCTCGAGCTCTACGGCAACTACAAGGCCAAGCTCGATTTAAGCGAGATCCGCAAGCTGCCCCGCAAGGCAAAGTTGATCCTCGTCACCGCTATCAGCCCCACCCCTGCGGGCGAGGGCAAGACCACCACGTCCGTCGGCCTTGCCGACGCGCTCAACCGTCTCGGCAAGAACACCATGGTCTGCCTGCGTGAGCCTTCTCTCGGCCCCGTGTTCGGCGTCAAGGGCGGCGCGGCCGGCGGCGGCTACGCTCAGGTCGTCCCCATGGAGGATATCAACCTGCACTTCACTGGTGACTTCCACGCCATCGGCGCTGCCAATAACCTGCTCGCGGCCATGCTCGACAACCACATCCAGCAGGGCAACGTGCTCGGTATCGACCCCCGCAAGATCGTGTGGAAGCGCGCCGTCGATATGAACGACCGCCAGCTCCGCCACATCGTTGACGGCCTCGGCGGCAAGGCCAGCGGCACCCCGCGCGAGGACGGCTTTGAGATCACCGTCGCCAGCGAGGTCATGGCAGTCCTCTGCCTCGCCACCAGCCTCTCCGACCTCAAGGAGCGTCTCGGCAAGATGGTCATCGCCTACACCTACGATGACAAGCCCGTCACCGCGCACGACATCAAGGCCGAGGGCGCCATGGCCGCCCTCTTAAAGGACGCCATCAAGCCCAACCTGGTCCAGACGCTCGAGGGCACTCCCGCCTTCATCCACGGCGGCCCGTTCGCCAACATCGCCCACGGCTGCAACTCCCTCATGGCCACCGAGACCGCGATGCGCCTGAGCGACTACACCGTCACGGAAGCCGGCTTCGCCGCCGACCTCGGCGCCGAGAAGTTCCTCGACATCAAGTGCCGCGCCGCAGGCTTCCGTCCCGATGCCGTCGTCATCGTCGCGACCGTCCGCGCCCTCAAGTATCACGGCGGTGTGCCCAAGGCCGAGCTCAACAGCGAGAACCTCGAAGCTCTTGAAAAGGGCCTGCCCAACCTCCTGCAGCACGTCGACAACGTGAAGAACGTTTACGGTCTGCCCTGCGTCGTCGCCATCAATGCGTTCCCGACCGACACCAAGGCTGAGCTCGACCTCGTCGAGAGCAAGTGCCGCGAGCTGGGCGTCAACGTCCGGTTGAGCGAAGTGTGGGCCAAGGGCGGCGAAGGCGGTCTTGCGCTGGCCGAGGAAGTCGTGCGCCTGTGCGACGAGCCCAACCACTTCCAGTACGTCTACGACGTCAACGACAGCATCGAGGACAAGCTCAACGCCATCGCCACCAAGGTCTATCACGCCGACGGCGTGGTCATCGCCGCCAGCGCCAAGAAGCAGCTCAAGCAGCTCACCGAGCTCGGCTTCGACAAGCTGCCCATCTGCATGGCCAAGACGCAGTTCTCCTTCTCCGACGACGCCAGCAAGCTCGGCGCGCCACGCGGCTTCAAGATCACCGTCCGCGACCTCAAGGTCAACGCCGGTGCGGGCTTCCTGGTTGCCAAGACCGGCGACATTATGACGATGCCGGGTCTTCCCAAGGTCCCGTCCGCCGAGAAGATCGACGTCGACGACAATGGCAAGATCACGGGCCTGTTCTAAGGGAACGCCCTGCCATATAACGCAGCTTTTACCCTTTTGATCCACTGGGAAGAGGCGGGATGACCCGCCTCTTCCTGAAACCTTTTATTCTGATTTTACCGATCCGGGGAGGAACGCTATGAAAATCGCAGATATGAAAGTTACCGAGCTCATCAACGAAGTTGGTTCCGGCACTCCCGCCCCGGGCGGCGGCGCGGTGGCCGGTCTTGCCGGCGGCGTCGGCGTGGCGCTGACGATGATGGTCAACGGCCTGACGCTCGGCAAGAAGGGCTTTGAAAACGACCGCGAGCGCCTTTTGGACGCCATTGCCAAGGGCAATGAGCTCAAGGAGCGCTTCATCGACGTAATGAATCGTGACAGCGAGGTTTTCGACGGTCTGATCGAGTCTCTCGCCCTCCCCAAGGACGACGACGCGCACAAGGCCATCCGCCGCGGCGCGGTGCAGGCAAGCTTCCGCAGCTGCACACAGGTCCCGCTGACGATGATGGAGATCTGCTCCGAGGCCATCGACCTCTGCGCCGAGCTTGTCGGCACGACGAATCCGAACGTCGTCAGCGACCTTGGCATCGCCGCGCTCACGCTCAAGACCGCCATGCAGAGCGCGTGGCTCAATGTGCTCATCAACCTCTCGTCCCTGAAGGACAAGGCCTTTGCCGACGAGTGCTGCCAGAAGGGTGAGGCGCTGCTTGCGCACGCCGTGCCCGTGGCGCAGGAGAGCTATGAAAAGGTGCTTAAGGTCATCACCGAAAAGTAAGCGCTCTGTCGTCCGATTTTCCGTCGTTTTACGCCGCCCGCCGCGTCAAGCACGCGCTGCGGGCGGCGCGCTTTTTTCTTTCCCGAATTTTTGCAATTTACAGTAGCTTTTTGCGGATTTTGTGGTACAATACCATCGGTTCATATTTTATCGATCTAAATACTGCACGAAAGAGGCTTTTTTCATGGATTTTGTTGCAAACGGCTCCAAAAACGTTGAAATCGAGACGTCCACGGGCGTCTATCTGCGCCACGCCATCCAGACGCACTTTGTCGAGATCGGCGAGGATTACATCGAACTCGTCAACCGCTACGTCAAGCCCCTCTACGAGGAGGGCGACCTTCTGAGCATCAGCGAAAAGATCATCGCCCTGTGCCAGAAGCGCGTGGTCTACCGCAAGGATATGAAAATTTCGTGGCTGGCGAAATTCCTCAGCCGCTTTGCCATCCAGCACAACAGCGCCGGCATCGGCGTGGGCGAGGTGTGCAAGATGCAGTTCGCCATCGACGAGTGCGGCGCGTGGAAGGTCCTCTGGGCCGCGATCTGCGCGGGCTTCGGCAAGCTCGTGGGCAAGCACGGCATCTTCTACGATATGGTCGGCATGGAGGTCACGGGCCTCGACGGCTTCTACCCCGACGTGTTCCCCGTCTACGGTGAATACGGCATCCGCATTCCGGAAAACCCCTCGGGCGTGTGCAACGAGATCTACGAGAAGACCGGCGTGCGCGCGATGATCGTCGACGCGAACGACTTCACGCGCGACATCCTCGGCAAGGGCGACAACGTGACCCTCACCGACGAGCAGCTGTGCGAGATCATCCGTGATAACCCTGCGGGGCAGGATGACCAATGCACACCGTTTATTTTGATCCGCAAGAAACAGTAATATTGTCCCGCACAAGCGGGACATGTTGTTCCCTGCGCACCCGCAGGGGGACGATTAAGGGGGATATTCTCTTTCCTCGGAAAGAGAATATCCCCCTTTGACCCCC
>CALAAN010000233.1 GCA_937884915.1 uncultured Oscillibacter sp. | reverse complement strand
GCGCGATGGCGAGGGAATCGGCGGGCACCTCGTCGGTGATGGTGGAGCCGGCGGCGATGTAGCTGCCGTTTCCGACCGTGACGGGGGCGATGAGGTTTGTGTTGCAGCCGATGAAAGCGTCGTCGCCGATCGTGCAGCGGAACTTTTTAAAGCCGTCGTAGTTCGTCGTGACCGTGCCGCAGCCGAAGTTGATGCGCTCGCCGCAGTCGCTGTCGCCGACGTAGGTGAGGTGCGAGATCTTCGTGCCGTTGCCGATGACGCTGTTTTTGATCTCGACAAAGTCGCCGACTTTGACATGGTCGCCGATCTTGGAGTTCGGGCGCACATAGGCAAAGGGACCGACGGTTGTGTGCGCGCCGACGGTGCTCTCGTTTAATTGCGAGGCGTTCACCTCGGTCTCGTCGCCGACCGTGCAGTCGCGGATCATGGCGTTCGGGCCGATGGTGCAGTTTTTGCCGATGACGGTCCGGCCGCGCAGGATCGTGCCCGGCAGGATGACCGTGCCGCTGCCGATTTTGACGCGGGGGTCGATGTAGGTGTTGTTCACGTCCATGATGGAAACGCCCGCGGCGAAGTGCCTGTCGGCGATCTTGCGGCGGCACATATCCTGTGCGGACCTGAGTTCCTCGTCGTCGCCGACGGGCAGGAAGCCCTTCGTGATCTCCGCCCCCTTGGGGAAGGCGGCGAAAGCGCCGTGCTCTTTGAGCACCTTGCAGCACTCCTTTGCCTCGGCCGAGTAGACCGCGCCGCCGGAGAACACACCCACGGGCAGCACCGCACCGTTGACGATGAGCACGCTGCCCTTTTCATTCTTAAGGAGCTTCAAAAGCTCTTCCCCGTGCTTCGCCCCGTCGACATAGGTGACGTCGGCACGCTCGGGAATGTAGGGGCGCATCGTGTCGTGCGCCCGTTTGTCAGACACAATAAAAAACCGCTCAATACCCTGCCCCATCAGTTCTTCGACCATCCACGTGAGAATGGGGCAGAACAAAATGGGCCTGAGCATCAGCGGCGTTTTTTCTTTTGTCAGGGTCATATCGTCCGGCATAAAGAGGACTGCCAGCTTCTGATCCATTGGGGTCATCTCCCTTCTCAACTTACTTTACTCTCTATTAACGTCATTATAGCAAAGATGCCCGAAAAATCCACCTTTTATCACAAAAAAACAAAAATTTTTTTGATTTGGACGCTTTGCTTTCGCATTTTCAAAATTTCGTTTCAAAAGACTGCATTTTAGGTTGAATTCGCAATATTTTTGCGGTACAATGATAAAACTTTCGCGTGGAGGAGGCGCTTTCATGCTGAATATCGTGCTCGTCGAGCCGGAGATCCCGCAAAACTGCGGCAATATCGCGCGCACCTGCGCGGCGACGGGAGCGCACCTGCACCTCATCAAGCCTCTCGGGTTCGACATTTCCGACCGCGCCGTCAAGCGCGCGGGGCTCGATTACTGGTACCTTGTGGAGATCAGCGTGTATGAAAATTTAGCCGACCTTTTTGCAAAGCATCCCGAGGCGGAAAGAGACTGCTGGCTCGCCACAACGAAGGCCCCGCAGGACTACTGTCAGGCGGAATTCAGGGACGGCTGCTGGCTCTTTTTCGGAAAGGAGACCGCGGGCCTGCCTGAAGATTTCAGAGCGGCGCACTATGAGCGCTGCATCCGCCTGCCGATGCGCAAGGAGGCGCGCAGCCTGAACCTGTCGAACTCCGTGGCGATCCTGACGTATGAGGCGCTGCGGCAGACGGGCTTTCCCAGCCTCAAGCACGAGGGGGAAATGCTGGAAAAAGCGTGAGACCCGAATTCGTTTCAAATGAGTAACCAAATCGTATGTGTATGAGGAGGAAACAACATGAATTATAACAAGAAGACTGTTCTCGATGTGGACGTGAGCGGCAAGAAGGTGCTGCTGCGCTGCGATTTCAATGTGCCCCAGGACAAGGAGACCGGCGAGATCACCTCGGACAAGCGCATCGTGGCCGCTCTTCCGACCATCCGGTACCTGCTCGACCACGGCGCGGCGGTCATCGCCTGCTCGCACCTCGGCAAGCCCGAGCCCAAGTTTGATAAATGGGTGAAAAAGCAGACCGAAAAGGGCAAGGACCCCGCAACGCTGACTGAGGAGAAGTGGAAAAAGTCTCTCGACAAGCTGACGCTCGCGCCCGTCGCCAAGCGCCTGTCCGAGCTTCTCGGCAAGCCCGTCATCTTCGCGCACGACGTCGTCGGCGAGGATGCCAAGGCCAAGGCCGCGGCACTCAAGGGCGGCGAGATCATGCTGCTCGAAAATACCCGCTTTGAAGTAGGCGAGACCAAGAACGACCCCGAGCTTGCCAAGGCGCTCGCCTCGATGGCGGAGCTGTACGTCTCCGACGCGTTCGGCACGGTGCACCGCGCGCACGCCTCCACCGCGGGCGTGGCAGCGTATCTTCCCGCCGTGTCTGGCTTACTTGTCGCCAAGGAGCTTGAGGTCATGGGCAAGGCGCTCGACGATCCCAGGCGCCCGTTCGTCGCGGTGCTCGGCGGCGCAAAGGTCAGCGACAAGATCGCTGTCATCAACAACTTACTCGACAAGGCCGACACCGTCATCATCGGCGGCGGCATGTCCTACACGTTCTCCAAGGCGCAGGGCGGCGAGATCGGCAAGTCCCTGCTTGAAGAGGACAAGTGCGCCTACGCGCTCGAAATGATCGAAAAGGCAAAGCAGAAGGGCGTCAGGCTCCTGCTGCCGGTCGACGCGGTCGCGGCGACGGAGTTCTCCGCCGGCGCAGAACCCCACGTTGTCGACGCGATGCACATTCCCGCGGATATGATGGGCATGGACATCGGCCCCAAGACTGTCGAGCTCTTCTGCGCGGCGACGAAGGGCGCAGGCACGATCGTGTGGAACGGCCCCATGGGCGTTTTTGAGTTCCCCGCCTTTGCAAACGGCACCAAGGCCATGGCCAGGGCGCTCGCCGAGAGCGGCGCGGTCACGATCATCGGCGGCGGCGACAGTGCGGCGGCGGCCGAGCAGCTCGGCTTTGCCGACAAGATCACGCACATTTCGACCGGCGGCGGCGCGTCGCTCGAGTTCCTGGAAGGCAAGGAGCTGCCGGGCGTTGCGTGCCTTTTGGACAAGTGAGAAAAATCACGATTGATTTTCAAAATATTCGCATAGATCTTAGACTTAGACAAGTAACAGGAGAAAAGACCCAACATGAATCGCAGATACCGTAAGACCATCATCGCAGGCAACTGGAAAATGAACAAGACTCCCAGCGAGACCAAGGCCTTTGCCGAACAGTTCAAGGCCATCCTTCCCAAAACCAAGTGGTGCGACATCGTCGTCTGCGTGCCCGCGGCAGACCTTTCCGCCGCCGTGCGCGCGTTCAAGGACAGCCGCATCGCCGTCGGCGCGCAGAACGTCTACTTTGAAAAGAGCGGCGCCTACACCGGCGAGATTTCCGCCGACATGCTCGCCGACCTCGGCGTGCGCTATGTCATCGTCGGCCACAGCGAGCGCCGCGCCCTCTTCGGCGAAACGGATGAGACCGTCAACAAAAAGGTCCTCGCCGCGCTCGAGGCGGGATTGAACCCCATCATCTGCGTGGGCGAGAGCCTCACCCAGCGCGAAATGGGCGTGACGATAGAGCTCATCGCGCTTCAGGTAAAATCCGCGCTCGCGGGCGTCAGCGCCGAGCAGATGCGCCGCTGCGTCATCGCCTATGAGCCCATCTGGGCCATCGGCACAGGCAAGACCGCCACGGGCGAGCAGGCCGCCGAGGTCTGCACCTACATCCGCTCGCTCATCCGCGCGCAGTACGGCGCGCGCGTTGCCCGCAGCGTGACCATTCAGTACGGCGGCTCGATGAAGGGCGAAAACGCCCGCGAACTGCTCTCGCACGAGGACATCGACGGAGGCCTGATCGGCGGCGCTTCGCTCGACCCCAAGGCCCTGATGGAGATCGTCCATGCTGCCAATCAGGAGTAAGGAGGAAAATTTATGAATAAGACTCCCACCACATTGATCATCATGGACGGCTTCGGCCTGTCCGACAATACCGTCGGCAACGCCGTGCGCGCGGCCAACACCCCCGTGCTCGACGGCCTTTTTGCCGAGTACGCCCACACCACGCTCCAGGCCTCGGGCCTTGACGTGGGTCTGCCCGCGGGCCAGATGGGCAACAGCGAGGTCGGCCACACCAACATCGGAGGCGGCCGCGTCGTGTTCCAGGACCTGCCGCGCATTACCCGCTCCATTGAGGACGGCACCTTCTTTGAAAATCCCGCCTACAACAAGGCGATGGACGACTGCCTCGAAAAGGGCTCTGCGCTGCACCTTTACGGTCTGCACTCCACCGGCGGCGTGCACTCCACGCTCGACCATCTCTACGCGCTTTTGAAAATGGCGCACATCAAGGGCTTAAAGCGCGTCTATATCCACGCTTTCCTCGACGGGCGCGACACGCCCCCGACCTCCGGCCGCGACTTTGTGGCAAAGACCATGGAAAAGTGCAAGGAGCTCGGCGTCGGCAAGATCGCGACGGTCATGGGCCGCTACTACGCGATGGACCGTGACAAGCGCTGGGACCGCCTTGAGAATGCCTATGACGCGCTCGTCTACGGCGAGGGCGTGCAGGACAGCGACCCGATCCACGCCATCGAGGAGAGCTATAAGAACGGCGTGACGGACGAATTCGTCGAGCCCATCGTCTGCGACAAGGACGGTATGATCTCCGACAACGACTCGGTCATCTTCTTCAACTACCGCCCTGACCGCGCCCGCGAGATCACGCGCGCGTTCGTCGACCCCGCGTTCGACGGCTTCAAGCGCGAATTCTTCCCGCTCACCTACGTCTGCAACACCGAGTATGACGCGACCATGCCGAACGTGCTCGTCGCTTTCCCGCGCATCAGCGTGAAAAACGGCCTTGGCGAGTATCTGAGCAAGATGGGCATGACCCAGCTGCGCATTGCCGAGACCGAGAAGTACGCGCATGTCACGTTCTTCTTCAACGGCGGCGTCGAGGAGCCGTATCCCGGCGAGGACCGTGTGCTTGTTCCGTCCCCGAAGGTCGCGACCTACGACCTCCAGCCCGAGATGAGCGCGCACGAGGTCGCCGACAAGTGCGTCGAGCGCATCGAGTCCGGCAAGTACGACGTCATCATCCTGAACTTTGCCAACTGCGACATGGTCGGCCACACGGGCGTGTTCGACGCCGCCGTCAAGGCCGTTGAGACCGTCGACGAGTGCGTCGGTCAGGTCGTGGAGGCGACGCTCAAGATGGGCGGCATCGCGATGATCACCGCCGACCACGGCAACGTCGAACAGATGCTGCAAGCCGACGGCAAGAGCCCGATGACCGCGCACACGACGAATCCGGTGCCCTTCATCCTCTGCGGCGCGGGCACGGAGCTGCGCGAGGGCAGACTTGCTGACATCGCGCCGACGATCCTCGACGTGATGGGCCTTGAGCAGCCTGCGGAAATGGACGGCAAGACGCTGATCGTCCGCTAAAAAATTGAATCTGCCATGTTTAGAAAAAGCTCTGACGGTACACACTACCGTCAGAGCTTTTTTGCTCGCAATTTTCGCACGAGCCGCGAAGCGGCGGAAAGGATGAATCATGGCAGGATCGAACGGCCGCGCAAAGCGGCACTTCTTCGGCGGGACGGGCTTATACATAGCCCTGTTCCTCGGTGTGACGGCGCTGGCCGTCGCGGGCTATTGGACGCTGCTGCCGAAAAATACGACGGACAAGGACGCAGAGAACGTCTCCTCGCAGGTGGAGCTGCCGCTTGAGGACGAGACGCCGCAGATGCCGGAAGCACCGCTTCCGCAGGAGATTGCAAAGCCGGCAGAGTCGGTGGAGGAGCCGCCCGAGGACCTCACCGTGATGGATGAGGCCACGGGCGTGGAGGATACCATCCCAGCGATGGAGAGCGGGACGGACGCGCAGCCCGTCGCCCCGCGGCTCGTGGTCGCGCCGCTCGTGGGAGAGGAGATCGCGGCGTTTTCGGTCGACGAGCTCACGTATAACGAGACGCTTGGCGACTGGCGCACGCACGACGGCATCGACATCGCCGCCGAGGTCGGCACACAGGTGATCGCCGCGTGCAGCGGCGTTGTGACGGCGGTGCGCGACGACGACATGATGGGCACGCTCGTGACCATCGCGCACGACGACGGGTATGAGACGACGTACGCGAACCTCCGCAGCTCGCCGGGCGTCGGCGAGGGGCAGTACGTCTCCGCGGGCGAGGTCATCGGTGCGGTCGGCGGCAGCTCGATCGCCGAATTCTCGATGCCGGCACATCTGCATTTTTCAGTGACGAAAGACGGCATTCCCTGCGACCCAGCAGAATTCTTGAATTAAAAATAGAGGCCGCTCAGCTATGGCTGAGCGGCCTCTATTTTTAGGGGGGATCACAGCCCGCTGCGCGCATAAATCGCCCGCCAACGGCGGGCGATTTCCACACTTGCGGGCTGTGAGGCGTTTTTTGTCACGCACGTGGAAATCGGCGAAGCGCCGCCAGTGGCGGATGAAGCGAGCCGGTTTCGAGGAAGTGGCACGATTGGCGCGCCCGAAAGGGCGCGGGAATCGTAATGCCACGACGGTGACGTCGGAATTTACGATTTCAATTTATTTCGCGCCTGCGGGCGCGAAAGTCTGCGACGCTTTTAATATTTGTGGGCGCAAAGTCTGCGACGCGTTTTGGCGTGATTTGCGGGAGTTACTTCTTTTTCGCTTGGGGGGTGGGGGAGAGTTCGTTTAAGAGGGTGAAGCCCAAGATGAGGGCGCCGCCGATGACTTGCGTGACGGTCATGCTCTCGCCGAGCAGGGTGACGGAGACGAGGACGGCGACAAGGGGGTCGATATAGCTTAAAATCGCCGCCTCCTGTCCGGGCAGCTCCTTGAGCGACGAGAAGTACAGGCAATACATGACGCCCGTGTGGACAAAGCCGACGATGAGAAGATTGACCCAGCCGACGGCATTGAGAGAGCCGAGCGTGATGCCGCTCGTCGAGAGCACATAGGGGATGAGCACGACGATGGCAGACAAAAACTGCAAAAACGTGCGGTGGATGCCTTCGACCTGATGGATGGACTTGTTGAGCAGGATTACCGTCGCATAAAACACCGCCGCGCCA
>CALAAN010000232.1 GCA_937884915.1 uncultured Oscillibacter sp. | reverse complement strand
TCGACGCCAAGGGGCGGCTCTTTATCCCTGCGAAGCTGCGCGAGGAGCTCGGCGACACGTTTTATGTCACCATGGGCATGGATTCCTGTCTGAGCGTCTACTCCGACGCCTCCTGGGCGCGCTTCACCGAAAAGTTTGAAAGCCTGCCCTACACGAAGACCAAGGCCATGCGCCCGCTTTTTGCCAACGCCGCCAAGTGCGAGCCCGACGCGCAGGGGCGCATCGTGCTGCCGCAGAAGCTCAGAGCCTACGCCCACCTTGAAAAAGACGTGGTCGTGATCGGCGTATCGAACCGCGCCGAGATCTGGAATGCGGAGAAGTGGGCAGAGATCGAGGCCGAGGAGCTCAATCCGGAGAATCTGGCCGCCGTGATGGAAGAGCTGGGATTCTGATATGGAAGAGAACTACGGCCATAAGCCGGTGCTGCTGCACGAGTGCCTTGACGCGCTCGCCATCAGGCCCGACGGTATCTATGTGGACGGTACGCTCGGCCGTGCTGGACACTCGCTTGAGATCGTGCGCCGCCTGACGACAGGAAGGCTCATCGCGCTGGACCGCGACGAGACCGCGATCGAAGCGGCGCACCGCCGCCTCGGCGACTATTTAGATAAGGTCACGCTCGTCCACAGCAATTTCAGCGCGCTCGACTCTGTTTTGTACGAGCTGGGCGTCCGCGGCGTGGACGGGATGCTGTTTGACCTCGGCGTCTCCTCCCCGCAGCTCGATGAAGCGCAGCGCGGCTTTTCCTACAAGCAGGACGCGCCGCTCGACATGCGCATGGACGAATCCGCCGCGCTGACCGCGCGCGAGGTCGTGAACACGTATTCCTACGAAGAGCTGCGCCGCATCCTCTTTGAATTCGGCGAGGAGCGCTACGCGCCCGCCATCGCAAAAAGGATCTGCCAGCACCGCGAGCAGAAGCCCATCGAAACGACGCTTGAGCTCGCCGATCTCATCCGCTCGGCCATGCCCGCGAGCGCGCTGCGCGAAAAGCAGCACCCCGCCAAGCGCAGCTTTCAGGCCATCCGCATCGCCGTGAACGACGAGCTGGGCGAGCTTCCGCCGATGCTCGACGCGGCGGAGAAAAATCTGAAGCCGGGCGGACGGCTCGCGGTCATCACGTTCCATTCGCTCGAAGACCGCATCGTCAAGAAAAAATTACAGGAGCTTGCACAGGGCTGCATCTGCCCGCCGGAATTTCCGGTGTGCGTGTGCGGACGAAAGCCGAAGGTCAAGCTCATCACAAGAAAGCCCATCGTCTCGGGCGAAGAAGAACTCGCAGAGAATCCCCGCGCCCGCAGCGCCAAGCTGCGCGTCGCGGAAAAGTGCTGACAACAGCCGAAAATACGCAAAAGAAAGGAGATCGCCATGGCCAGCCGCAGAGAGCAGAACATGAAATACCGCCGCTACAGCGGACGGGTCAATGGCAATCTCGCTTACGATCCCGCCTATGAAGAGCGCCAGCGCAGACTGCGCCGCGAACGTGAATACGAGCGCGAGCACGAGCGCCAGCGCGAGGAATTCATGCGCCCGCCGCAGCGGAAGGTGCAGAAAAAGGCTGCTCCCGTCCGTCGCCCGCGTGAAAAGGTCTCGCTCGGCGCGCTGTGCGGCTTTGCGGCGCTGGCCGCGATGGTCGCGCTGATGATCATGTGCCGCGCGCAGCTGACGGAGATCTCGGCGCAGGTCGTCTCCGTGCAGAAGGAGATCTCCGCGCTCGAGGACGAGCATGTCGCGCTGCTCACGCGCTACGAAAAAACCTTTGACCTCACCACCATCAAGGAGGCGGCGGCCGCGGCCGGTATGGCCAAGCCCAGCGCCTCGCAGATCTATTACATTGACCTGTCCGAAGCTGACAGCGTGGTCGTCTACCAGAAAAAGAGTCCGAACGTTCTGTCGCGGGTGCTTACGTCGCTTGGCAACGGCGTGTGTGCAGTGGTGGAATATTTCAAATGAGCGAAGCTATACATAAGGAGTAAGGAGCTTCCTTACTCCTTTTCCATCTTTAAGGAGGATGAACGACGGTGGCACAGCCCCAGAACCAGAAAAGACGGCCCGAATCCGCGCGCCGCGCAAACCGCATCATTCAGACAAGAACGCTGCTGTTACTTGGTGTGTTCGGCGTGCTGACGTTTGTACTGCTCTTCACCCAGCTCTATCACTGGCAGATCACCGAGCATGACGAGCTCCAGTCCGTCGCCGTGCGTCAGCAGACGCTGCGCACCACGGTGGAGGCGAGCCGCGGCACGATCTACGACAGAAACGGCACCATTTTGGCGATGTCCGCCTCGGCGGAGGATATCTTTCTCTCGCCCAAGGAGATCATCGAAAACGATCAGGACCAGAACCTGATCGCGAGCGGCCTTGCCGAAATTCTGGATCTCGACGCTGCCGACATTCTCAAAAAGATGGAGAAAACCAACTCGCAGTATGAGATTCTCAAGAAAAAAGCGGACGATGAACTTGCCGACAAGGTGCGCGAGTTCATCAATGAAAATGATCTCAAGGGCGTTTTCCTCCGGCCTACGAACAAAAGAACGTATCCAAAGGGCTCTCTTGCCGCGCAGGTCATTGGTTTTGCCAACGATAACGGCGGCTCGATGGGGCTGGAGGCAATCTACAACGACGAGCTCACCGGTGAAAACGGCATGGTCGTCACCGCGCGCGACCGCGACGGCCGCTCCGTGCTCTACCAGTACGACCAGTATTTCGACGCGGAAAACGGATACGACCTGCACACGACGCTCGACACGACCATCCAGTATTACCTCGAAAAAGGCGTGCAGGAGCTCGAGGCGCGCTTCGGCACCGGCAAGGGCGCCGAGGGCATCGTCATGGACGTCAACACCGGCGCGGTGCTGGCAATGGCGTCGCTGCCGACCTACGATTTGAACTCCCCGGGCACGATCTACAACGACTTTCTGACCTCCGGCATGACGGAGGAGCAGATCATCGAAAACACAAGTGACCTTCTCAACAAGCAGTGGCGCAGCAAGGCCATCAACGACACCTACGAGCCGGGCTCCACGTTCAAAACGCTGACGCTCGCGATGGCGCTGGAGGAAAACGTCGTTGATCTGAATACGGGCTTTTATTGCAGCGGCAGCGTGACGGTAGAGGGGGAGACCATCAACTGCTCGAAGCGCGCGCCCGGTCACGGCCAGCAGAACCTGACACAGGCGTTCGCCAACTCCTGCAACCCCGCGTTCATCAACATCGGCCTTCGCATCGGCAACGACAAGTTCTATCAGTACATGCAGGACTTCGGCCTGACGGAGAAGACCGGCATCGACACCACGGGCGAGGCCAGCGGCTTCGTCAACAGCGAGATCAAATATTCGACGCTGGCGCTGGCGTGCTACGCCTTCGGCCAGAACTTCAACGTCACGCCCATCGCTCTGCTTGCGGCGCAGTGCGCCTGCGTCAACGGCGGCTACCTCTATACGCCCTATCTTGTCGAAGAGATCACCGATCAGGACGGCAATGTCGTCTCCAAGCATGACTCCACGCCCATCCGTCAGGTCGTCTCCGAGGAGACGTCCGCGCTCGTGCGCGAGATCATGGAATATGAGGTCACGACCGGCACGGGCAAGAACGGTCAGGTCGCGGGCTACCGCATCGGCGGCAAGACCGGTACGGCCGATAAGGTCGGCGGCGGCGTCATCGTCTCGTTTGTGTGCTTCGCGCCCGCGGACGACCCGCAGGTGATGATGCTCCTGACGCTCGACGAGCCGAGCAAGTGGACCGGAACCTACGTCTCCGGCGGCAACATGGTCGCCCCCGTGGCGAGCTCCGTCATGAGCGAGATCCTGCCCTATCTCGGCATCGAGCCGAGCTACACCGCCGAAGAGCTCGTCGGCGCGGATAAGACCGTGCCGAACGTCGTCGGCCTCAGCAAGGACGCGGCGGCCGAGCGCCTGAGCGCGAACGGCTTTAGTTTCCGCACCGTCGGCAACGGCGATACCGTCACCGACCAGACGCCTGCGGGCGGCGCGATCGTGCCGAACAGCGCGGAGATCATTCTCTACCTCGGCGCGGAGAAGTCGACCGACAAGTGCATCGTCCCGAACGTCGTGGGCGACAGCGCCGCGACCGCAAACCAGAAGATCGTGAACGCAGGGCTCATCATGGGTGTTTCCGGTGCGACGAACGCAAGCTCGTCCACGGTGCGCGCCATCTCGCAGAGCATCGCCGCGGGCACGGAGGTCGAGGCGGGCACAGTCGTGCGCGTCCAGTTCAGCGACAGCTCGGTGCGCGACTAAAGACAGCAAGACCCAATTCCGAAAGGAATTTTTCTAACGCAGCTATCTGAGCTTATTTCCGCATTAGAAGACAAGAAAGTGCATGCGCCGCCTGACCTGACGGTCAGCGGCCTTGCGCTCGACTCCCGTAAGGTGGAAAAGGGTTTCCTCTTCTTCGCCCTGCCGGGGAAGAAGGAGGACGGCGGCGACTTCATCGCCGATGCCAGGGCGCGCGGCGCGGCCTGCGCTGTGTGCGAAAGACCGCCGGAGATAGAAATTCCCTACATCTTAGTGCCGGATGCGCACAAAGCGCTTGCGCTTTGCGCGGCGGTATGGTATGGTACTCCGGCGGGAAAACTCACCGTGGTCGGCGTGACCGGCACGAACGGCAAAACGACCACAACGTATCTCATCAAACAGCTTTTGGAGCGCACGAAGGGCGCAAAGGTCGGCCTGATCGGCACGAACCAGAATCTGGTCGGTGACGAGATCGTCCCGACCGACTGCACAACGCCCGACGCGCTGACCGTGCAGCGCCTGCTCGACCAGATGGTCGAGGCGGGCTGCACTTATGCCGTGATGGAGGTCTCGTCCCATGCGCTGATGCAGAGCAGGGCGGCGGGCATTCATTTCCGCGTTGGCGTTTTTACGAACCTGACACAGGACCACCTCGACTATCATGGCACGATGGAGGCCTACTGCGACGCGAAATCGCGGCTTTTCGACCAGTGCGACATCGCCTGTGTCAACGGCGACGACGCGTGGACGGAGCGGCTGCTTGCCCGCTTTACGGGCGAGCGAATCACGTTTGGGCAGGGCATGACGAACGACCTTGTCGGCTGGCGTGCCCGCTACGAAAACGACTGCGTGCGCTTCACCGCCTGCACCGACCTCGACCACGAGGAGACGAAAATCGGCATTCCGGGCGGCTTCTCGCTCTACAACGCGCTCGCGGCGCTTTCCGCCGTGCAGGCGCTCGGCGTGCCGCTATCCGACGCGGCAAAGGCGCTGACGGACTGCGTCGGCGTCAAGGGCCGGTGCGAGGTCGTGCCGCTCGAGGCCCCGTTCACCGTCATCATCGACTATGCGCACACGCCCGATGGGCTCAAGAATATTCTATCCACGGTCTGCGGCTTTGCCGACGGGCGCGTCATCGCGCTCTTTGGCTGCGGGGGAGACCGCGATAAGACGAAGCGTCCGCGCATGGGCCGCATCGCCGCGGCGCTCTCGGACTTTGTCGTCCTCACGAGCGACAATCCCCGCACGGAAGACCCTTATGCCATCCTGCGCGACGTGCTCCCCGCCCTTTTGGAGAGCAGAACGCCGTTCGCCGTCATCGAAAACCGGCGCGAGGCCATCGGCTTTGCGCTTCGTGAGGCGAAAGAGAGCGACGTCGTCGTTCTCTGCGGCAAGGGACACGAGACGTATCAGGAGATCGGAACGATCAAATACCACCTCGACGAGAGGGAGGTCGTGCGCGAGAAGTTCGCGCAAGTACAAAGGAAGGGCGCCGCCGATGCGGCGAAGGAAAACGAACATGAAGATCATCATTGCCTGCATACTGAGCTTCGCGGTCTCCGCGATCACGGGGAAGTTTCTGGTCCCTGAGCTGAGAAAGCTCAAGGCAGGACAGAGCATCCGCGAGGACGGCCCCACCTGGCACGCCGGAAAGGCCGGCACGCCGACGATGGGGGGACTTATGTTCATCCTCGGTATTTTCGTCTCGATTTTGATCTGCGGCTGGAAAGGCATGATGGCGGGGGACTTGGGGCATCTTTACATCTTCTTTTTCGCGCTGATCTTCGGCGGCATCGGCTTTTTGGATGACTTTGAAAAGGTGAAGCACAAGCAGAACCTTGGCCTCACGGCTATTCAGAAGTTCCTGCTCCAGCTCGCCGCGGCGGTCACGTTCCTCTGCCTGATGCGCTTTGAGGGGATGCTGACGCCGAACCTCTACGTGCCGTTTTTCAACACGCAGATCGTGATGAGCTGGTGGGTGTACATGGTGTTTGCGGCGTTCGTCATTGTCGGCACGGTCAATGCCGTCAACATCACGGACGGCATTGACGGCCTCGCCGGCAGCGTGACGGTGCCGGTCGGCCTGTTCTTCACGGTGCTTGCCATCTGGTGGCAGAGCTATGAGCAGCTCGGCATCTATTCCGCGGCGCTCGTCGGGGGACTTCTCGGCTTCCTCATTTACAATTTTCACCCCGCCAAGGTCTTTATGGGCGACACGGGTTCGCTGTTCCTCGGCGGTACGGTGGCAGCGCTGGCCTTTGCCTACGATATGCCGCTCGTGCTGATCCCCGTCGGCTTTGTCTACATCTGTGAGACGCTGTCCGACATTTTGCAGGTCATCTACTTCAAGGCGACGCACGGCAAGCGACTGTTCAAGATGGCGCCGCTGCACCACCACTTCGAGCTCTGCGGCTGGAGCGAGGTAAAGCTCGTCGCCGTGTTCACAAGCGTGAGCGCACTGTGCTGTCTGGCAGCGTTGTTCGGAGTGCTGAATAGATTTCATTTTTGAAAAACGGCAGGCCGTTTCTCAAAAATGAGAGGGTTTGCGCGGCGCTCTGTGCCTCGCCGCCTTTGGCGGCTCGACACTGCACCGTTACGGCATTGCGATTCCCGCGCCTTATTTGGCGCGCCAATCGCGCCGTTTCCTCGAAATCGGCTTGCTTGCTCCGCCACAGACGGCGCTTCACCGATTTCCGCTCTGCGAGAGGTATTTTTCGCCACGCACCGGTCGCGGCGAAAAATGATTAAAAATATTTCGCGCCTGCGGGCGCGAAAGTCTGCGACGCTTGGTCGCAAAATGGAGGCAAACTTGCGCAGAGCGCGAGTTTGCAGTCGGTATGAAAGGGGGAAGACTGCATGACCAAGGAAGAACGCCTGCTGCGGCAGGAGCAG
>CALAAN010000231.1 GCA_937884915.1 uncultured Oscillibacter sp. | reverse complement strand
TGCCGAGCGCTTCGGCATGTACTACATCGACGAGAACGGTGAGAAGAAGCTGCCATACATCATCCACCGCACGTCGCTCGGCTGCTACGAGCGCACGCTCGCCTACCTCATCGAGGAGTATGCCGGTGCGCTGCCGACGTGGATGGCGCCCGAGCAGGTCCGCTTCCTGCCCGTCACCGACCGCGCCGCCGACTACTGCGCCGAACAGGCCAGGAAGCTCGAGGACATGGGCTTCCGCGTTGAGGTCGACTACCGCAATGAGAAGATCGGCCGCAAGATCCGCGACGCGCAGATGGAGAAGGTGCCCTACATGCTTGTCGTCGGCGACCGCGACATGGAAAACGGCACCGTGTCTCCGCGCCACCGCGCGGACGGCGACCTCGGCGCGATGAGCATGGATGAGTTCTCCGCGCTTCTCAAGCAGGTCGTGGACAACAAGGAAAAGAAGTAAACAGCATACCGGTTTTGCATAATCAGCATAACAGACCTTCATCAAATCAGGGCGGCGCTTTGCCGCTCTGATTTTTTATACCTTAAGAAAAAGTTGAAAACCTGACAAATTTTTGAGGGGATAATCGGTCGAATGCTGACGGAATTCAACGATAATTTGGCGAAATATCCAAAAAAGCAAAAACGTCTTGCAATAAACCAGTCATTCGGTTATAATGAGGCTGCCTGAAAGAGGCAAGTAAATTTCGGAATTCAACGCTTCTCCAACGCGGGTGCTCCGAAGCGCCCCCACGCGGCGGAGCATGTGCAGGTGAAGCGGTGGATGCCGGAAGAATCAAAAAGGAGATTGCGTATGAAAAAGTTTTTAGCTCTGATCCTCTCTCTCGCGATGGTCTTCGCACTGGTCGCCTGCAGCGGTGAGAAGACGGACGACAGCCAGAACAGCGTCGGCGACGGCGATTCCAGCTCCCCCGTTGCGATCACTCTGGCGACCGGCGGTACCTCCGGCACCTACTATGCTGTCGGCGGCGTCATGCAGACCATCCTGAATGACAAGCTGACCCTCTCCACCCTCAATGTTGAGTCCACCGGCGCTTCCGTCGCGAACGTCAACATGATCACCGACGGCGAGGCTCAGATGGCCATTCTGCAGTCCGACGTTATCAACTACGCGCACGAAGGCACCAACTCCTTCGACGGCGCTCCCGAGACCAACGCTCTGTGGGTCGCCGGTATCTACAACGAGACCGTTCAGATCCTTGCCAAGCCCGGCATCAACTCCGTGTCTGACCTCAAGGGCAAGACCGTCTGCGTCGGTGACGTCGGTTCCGGTACCGAGATCAACGCCTGGCAGGTCCTCAGCGCCGCTGGCCTGAGCAAGGACGACGTCAATGCGGTGAACGGCTCCTTCCAGGATGGCGTTGACCAGCTCAAGGACGGCAAGATCGATGCCGCCTTCACCGTCGCCGGTGCTCCCACGACCGCTATCGTCGACTATGCCACCACCAACACCATCAACCTCGTCTCCCTGAGCGATGAAGAGCTCGCGGCCATCCAGGAGGCCTATCCGTTCCTGATCCGCGACGACTTGGCTGCCGGCACCTACACCGGTCAGGACAAGGATGTCACCTGCGTCGCTATCCAGGCTACTCTCGTTGCCTCCGAGGATCTGAGCGAGGATGTCGTCTATGAGCTGCTCAAGGCCATGTTCGACAACAAGGACGCTCTGACCGAAGGCCACGCCAAGTTCGGCTTCCTCGATCCCAAGACTGCCTGCTCCGGCGCTACCGTTACCCTGCATCCCGGTGCTGAGAAGTACTACAAGGAAGTTGGCGTCCTGTAAGCAGGATCGCTACCGTGTATTGACGTGAATTCTCATCTGCGGAAATACATAATTGCGGCCGCTGCAATACTAACGATTATTGCAGCGGCCGCTGTAGTTCTTCCTCGCTCCGGCTACTACCTGACATTGCGCAACCGCGACACCGGCGAGGTCTACGCCCGGTACAAAATGGGCGAGGGAGACCGCTTTTCCGTGACCTTTATCCATTCCGTAAACAAATACCCCCTGACCGATACCTACGAGATCGAAAACAAAACGATCTATGTGGAGGAGACGACCTACTGCTCCTTTGGCGCAGGCGTGCAGACGGAGCTTAACCCCGGCGAAACGCTTGACAAGGTCTATGTGGACCGCCCCGATCACAAGGGCTGGGCAATGGTCATCCGAAATATCCATCAGGACAGGACAAACGTCGGTTACATTGTCGGCACGGTCTCCGACCATGTGCTCAATGTAAACGGCGAGGATGTCAGTCTGCGTGATTTGTGTGGAAAAAACGCGCCTGTGCGTTTTAATTACGAATTCTGGCTCGTCTGAGCGCACGGACGCTCTCAAATAGAATTAGGAGGAAAATTGCATCATGGCTGAAAATGAAAAGCTCAACAATGCTGCAGTAGACGCCGACGTCGGCACCATGGAAGACGTCGACGCAATAATGAAAAAGTACGACCGTGAGTCGAACACGCGTGTCTGGGAGGGGACTCCCCGCAAGATCCTGCGTATCTTTACGGCACTGTTCGGTATTTTCCTGATCGTGATGAACATGTGGATCAAGATGGACGAGCGTGCGCGCCGCCCGCTCTTCCTCGGCCTGGTCATCATTCTCGTGTTCATCTACTACCCCATCAAGAAGGGTTCTCAGAAGGTCAACTACATGCCCTGGTACGATATCGTCATGGCGGCAGTCGGCGCGTTCTGCTTCCTCTTCTACCCTCTGAATCTTGAAAAGATTGTGTCTGCCGGTACCCGTATCCAGAAGGTCTTTGTCGTGAATATCGGCGGCATGTCCATTCCTCTTCTGATCGTATTTGCAATCGTCGGTACTTTGATCCTCGTTGAGTGCTGCCGCCGCGTGGTCGGTATGCCGATCATCTGCGTGGCGAGTGTGTTCGTGCTCTACGCCTTCATCGGCGCGGGTAAGGACTTGAAGACCGTCATGTATAACCTCTTCTACACCACGACCGGTATCCTCGGCACCCCGATCGGCGTCTGCTCGACCTACATCGCGCTGTTCGTCATCTTCGGCGCCTTCCTCGAGGCCACAGGTGTTGCAAGCTTCTTCATCGACTGCGCGAACGCGCTGGTCGGCTGGGCGAGCGGCGGTCCTGCAAAGGTCGCGGTCGTTTCCTCTGCCCTCTGCGGTATGGTCTCCGGTTCCTCCGTCGGCAACACCGTGACCACCGGCTCCGTCACCATCCCGATGATGAAGAAGACCGGCTATCCTCCCGAGTTCGCCGGCGCGGTCGAGGCTGCGTCCTCCACCGGCGGCCAGATCATGCCCCCGATCATGGGCGCTGCGGCGTTCCTGATGGCGGAAATGGTCGGCGTTCCCTATGCTGATATCATCGTGCGTGCGATCCTGCCCGCATTCCTGTACTTCCTCGGCATCTTCCTCGGCGTGCACTTCAAGGCCAAGAAGCTCGGCCTCAAGGGCCTGCCCCGCGAAGAGCTCCCCAAGTGGAAGATCCTGCTCCCGCAGATCTACCTCATCCTCCCGCTGGTCGTTCTGGTCTACATGATCATGATCGGCTTCACGATGGCCACCGCCGCCGTGTACGCGACCCTCTACTGCGTGGTCGTCGCCATGATCAGCCGCGAAGAGGGCAAGAAGAAGCTTGTCATGGCCATCCCCCTGATTCCGCTGCTTTATATGACGCTCATGAGCCGCAGCTTCGAGCCGGGCACCTTCATGGGTGAGCACGGCACCACGATCTGCCTCGTCATCGCGGTCGTGCTGATGGCGATCAACTACGCCATCAGCAAGCCCAACGTCAAGAGCCTGCCCACCATCATCGACGCATTTGAAAACGGCGGCAAGAACTGCCTGAGCGTCGGTATCGCCTGCGGTATGGCCGGTATCATCGCCGGTGTCGTCACCATGACCGGCCTCGGCCAGGTGCTCATCGGCGCGATCGTCGGCCTGTCCAACGGTCATCTGATCATCGCTCTCGTGCTGACGATGCTCTGCTGCATCGTGCTCGGCATGGGCGTTCCCACCACCGCGAACTACATCATCATGGCGACCACCTGCGCGCCGATCCTTGCCTCCGGTATGGGTCTCAACCTGATGGCTGCCCACATGTTCTGCTTCTACTTCGGTATCGTCGCAGACATCACCCCGCCCGTCGCGCTGGCTGCCTACGCAGGCTCCGCCATCGCCAAGGCTCCCCCGATGAAGACCGCCTGGAACGCGACCCGTCTCGCGATTGCGGCGTTCATCATCCCCTATATCTTTGCCTATAACAACGCGTTGATCTTCGTCGGCAGCGACGTCAACTTCCTGAGCGTCGCCTCCATCGTCATCTCCGCGACCCTCGGTATGGCGTCCATCGCCGCGGGCCTGATGGGCTATCTGATCCGCGACATGAAGGCGATCAGCCGTGTCGCACTGGTTATCGGCGGTCTGCTGATGGTCATCCCCGGCACGGTCACCGACCTTGCTGGCCTTGCGGTGTTGGTTGTCGTTCTCGTTCTCCAGCGTATCGAGAACAAAAAGGACAAGGCCGCTGCGTCCGTGTAACGCAAAGCATCCTGCGAATGAAAAGAGACCGCTTTGGCGGTCTCTTTTTTGCATGTACGCCGTTCTTCAAGCATAGGCTGGAAGCGACGGGAGGTTTTGCACATGCCCAGAATTTATTTGAGCCCCTCCACGCAGGATTGGAACCCGTATGTCGACGGCAGCGGCAGCGAGGAATACTGGATGAATCTGCTGGCCGACGCGCTTGAGCCGTATCTTTACGCAAACACCATCTCCTTTGTGCGCAACACGCCGGAGATGACCGCCGCTTCGTCCATCGCGCAGGCGAACAGCCTCGGCGGCTTTGACTTTTACCTCGCCCTGCACTCCAACGCCTCGGGCGAGGGGCAAGCGGGGAAGAACCGCGGCATCATCGTCTTTTACTATCCAACGAGCGACGACGGTAAGCGCGCCGCCGAGCTCTTCGCTGCGCAGCTGCGCGAGGTCTACCCGCTGCCGTCCAAGGTGACGACGCAGGCCACCACAACGCTCGGCGAGGTGCGGCGGCCCAGATACCCAGCGAACCTCATCGAGCTTGGCTACCACGACAACTATGACGACGCGCGCTGGATCGAAAACAACCTCGACGGCGCGGCGCAGGCCATCGCGCGGGGGCTGACGGAGTATTTCGGCCTGCCGTTTCTCTACCCGCAGCTCGTGCGCACCGGCGTCGTCACGACCGAGGGCTCGGCCCTGCGCCTGCGAAGCTACCCCGGCATCGACGGGGAAGTGGTCGGCAGCATCCCGAACGGCGAAAGCGTGCAGGTCTACGGAAGCTTCCAGGGGTGGTATGCTGTCGGCTACGGCGGACAGCTCGGCTACGCGGCGCAGGCATACATCGCGGTGTGATCTTCGCCCGTTTCCGATATTTTACGCACGCGACTTTTCCTTGACAGCTGGTCATAAAAAGTTTACAATGTTTTTTGGATTTATGGAGGGGAGAGAAGGGGAATCTCCCGTTTATGATTCAAAAACCCAACGATAGATCAATCGCATCGATCAAAAAAGCACACAGGAGGAATCGCATGATCAGCTATCTCTACGCTGCGCTTATCGCGGTGGGGACGCTCGTCATTGGCATTCTTCTTGGTATTTGGATTCGCAAGAGAGCCGCTAAACGCGCCGAGGAGAAGATCTCCAACGCCGATGAAGAGGCTCTTCGTATTGTCAACGAAGCGATCAAGAGCGCTGAAAACAAGAAACGCGAAGTCATGTTGGAGGCAAAGGAAGATATCCTGCGCTCCAGAAACGAATACGAGAAGGAAGTCAAGGAACGCCGCGCCGAGCAGCAGAAGCAGGAGCGCCGGCTCCAGCAGAAGGAGGAGAACCTCGACCGCAAGACCGACGCGCTGGAAAAGCGCGAGGAGGCCCTCAACCAGAAGCACGCCGCCCTGGACAAGGAAAACGAAGAAATCAAGATCATCAAGCGCAGCCAGACCGAAATGCTCGAACGCATTTCCGGTTTTACTGCCGAAGACGCCAAGAAGTACCTGATCGACCAGGTCGAGAGCGAAGTGACGCACGAGACCGCGCTCAAGATCAAGGAGCTTGAGCAGCGCGCCAAGGATGAGGCCGATTCCCGCGCCCGCGAGATCGTCGCCTCTGCCATCCAGCGCTGCGCTGCCGACCATGTCGCCGAGATCACCGTCAGTGTGGTGCCCCTGCCCAATGACGAGATGAAAGGCCGCATCATCGGCCGCGAAGGCCGCAACATTCGCACGATCGAAACGCTCACGGGTGTCGACCTCATCATCGACGACACGCCCGAGGCGATCACCGTCTCGTGCTTCGAGCCCGTGCGCCGCGAGGTCGCGCGCCTGGCGCTCGAAAAGCTCATCGCCGACGGCCGCATCCATCCCACGCACATTGAAGAGATGGTCAACAAGGCCCGCCGCGAGGTGGACGCCATCATCAAGTCCGAGGGTGAGCGCGCCGTGCTGGAGACCGGCATCCGCGGCCTGCACCCCGAGCTTGTGAAGATGCTCGGCCGCCTGCATTACCGCACGAGCTATGGCCAGAACGTCTTGCAGCACTCCATCGAGGTCTCGCACCTTGCGGGCATGATGGCCGCCGAGCTGGGCGCGGATGTTTACGCCGCCAAGCGCGCAGGTCTGCTGCACGATATCGGCAAGGCCGTCGACCACGAGATGGAGGGCACGCACGTCGCCCTCGGCGTCGAATTTTTGCGCAAGTACCACGAAAAGGACGACATCATCCATGCCGTGCAGGCGCACCACAACGACGTGGAGCCGCAGACCATCGTTGCCTGCCTCGTGCAGGCGGCGGATGCGATCTCTGCCGCCCGTCCCGGCGCCCGCCGCGAGAATCTGGAGAACTACATCAAGCGCCTCGAGCAGCTTGAGGAGATCACCGGCAGCTATCCCGGCGTCGAGAAGGCCTACGCCATTCAGGCCGGCCGCGAGGTGCGCGTGATGGTCAAGCCCGATCAGGTCAGCGAGGACCAGATGGTCATTCTGGCGCGCGAGCTTGCCAAGAAGATCGAGGAAGAGATGGAATATCCCGGCCAGATCAAGGTGCACGTCCTGCGCGAGACGACCGCCATCGAATACGCAAAATGAGAAAAAAGCTCTGCCGAACGGCAGAGCTTTTTTGCGCCTTTCTTGCGTTTTTGAC
>CALAAN010000230.1 GCA_937884915.1 uncultured Oscillibacter sp. | reverse complement strand
CTCGTTCATAAACGCGCGCTGCACGGCCTCGGCGCTCGCCTGATCGGTGGACGCCGACACGCAGCCCGTCGGCAGACGGCGCGCGACCTCCTCGGCGTGAGACGGCCCCGAGAGCACCGCGATGCGATAGCCCTCGCCGCATTCCTGCGCGATGATCTCGCTCATGCGCAGGTGCGTCCCGCGCTCGATGCCCTTCGTGAGCGACACGAGCAGCGTCCCTTTTTTGAGGTGGGGCGCGGCCTCATGCGCGACGGAGCGCAGCGCGAACGACGGCGACGCGAAAACGACCATCTCCGCAGTTTCAAGCACCGAAAGGTCGCTCGTGACGGCGATGCGCTCGGGAATGCGCACACCTTTGAGTAAAGGATTTTCCCTTGTCTTATCCAGCAATTCCGCCTTTTTCGGGTCGTGCGACCAGAGCGTGACGGCATGGCCGTTGTCCGATAACAGCATCGCGGCGGCGGTACCCCAACCGCCCGAGCCAAGCACTACAATGTTCATTCGTCCTCCCCCGGCTTGGGCGCGTTCACATGGAAATGGAACTTGCTCTCTGTGCCGTTCAGAAGTCTTTTGATGTTGCTGCGGTGTGCCCACAGCACGAGCAGCGAAATACACGTGCCAAGCACCGTGCAGGCCGTGTTATGAAACACGAAATACGTCGTAAACGGCAGGCTGATCGCCGCGGCGACCGAGCCGAGCGACACATAGCGCGTCACGAGCCACAGCACGACGAACGCGTCCCAGCCGACAAGTGCGATGCGCCAGTCGAGCAGCAGCAGCAGCGTGCCGCTGCACAGAATGCCCTTGCCGCCCTTGAAGCCGTAAAACACCGGAAACATGTGGCCGATAACGCAGAACAGCGCACCGAAATACTTGCCCGCGGCGCCCCAGCCGAGAAGATAACCCAGGAAATAATTGCCGAGCAGCACCGCGCCGACGGCCTTGAGCATATCGAACGCGATGACCATGGGCGCGCACTTCGCGCCGTAATTGCGGTAGAAATTCGTCAGCCCCGCGTTGCCGCTGCCGTGGCGTCGCACATCGTCATGGTAGAAAATGTGCGACGTCGCGATCGCGCCGTTGATGCAGCCGAGAAGATACGACAGCACTGCGACGGCGACCGGTGCGCCATACAGCACTACTCCTGCGAACGTAGTGACCTCATCAGGATAAATACCTTCCATCAGTCTTCCTTATCCCCCTTCTCGCGAATGGACATGATGACCGGCGTGCCCTCGAGTCCGAAGACGTTGCGGATGCAGTTTTCAAGGTAGCGCTGGTAGGAGAAATGGAAGAGCTTGCGCTCGTTGCAGAACACGACGAAGTGCGGCGGGCAGACGCCGACC
>CALAAN010000229.1 GCA_937884915.1 uncultured Oscillibacter sp. | reverse complement strand
ACACGGGAAGTGTTCTCCATCTTTTTACATCGTTTTTGCAGCATCCCGTATGACGTAAAAACGTGAAAAACAGACAGCTTTTCTGTACCTGTTCCACGCTGTGAGCAAAAGGCGGCTTGACTTTTGCGCCGTCATTTGCTATGTTTCGGTTAGAGATGACTAACCGACTGAGAAAAGAGCCGATTGAAACGAGAGCATAGCGAGACAGGGCAGAACGCAGTCAATAGATATTTTTAGGATAGGAGACTTGGCTATGAAAATTTTAGTATTCGGCGCGGGTGTGCTCGGCTGCAATCTGGCGCGGAATTTCTTCCGCGCGGGAAAGGACGTCACCCTGCTGGCGCGGGGAGACTGGGGCGAGAGCATCCGGAAAAACGGCCTTCGGATCAAGGATAAATTTTCGCCCCGCATGTCCGTCAGCCGAATTCCGGTCGTGACGGAGCTGAAAGCGGAGGACAAGTACGATGTGATCTTCGTCGTCCTGCGCTATACGCAGCTTGATGCGATTTTGAATACCCTGCGGGCGAATCCGACAAAAAACATCGTTTTTGTGGGCAACGACGTGCGCGCAAGCGCGCTGAGCGCGTCGCTGCCGGAGAAAAACGTGATGTTCGCCTTTGCCTCCTCGGCGGGCCATCGGGAGCGCGAGTACGTGGCGTCCGTCGACCTCAAGAAGATCACGATCGGGCAGGTTGCGGGCGCGCCGTCGAACGAAGCGCTCATCGGGCAGATCTTTGACAGCACGAAATATAAGGTGGCCTACGAGCCGAATATGGGGGACTACCTTCTCTGCCACGCGGCATTCGTGCTGCCGGTGGCGTTCGCCTGCTATAAGACGGGCGGCGACCTCAAAAAGCTCAAGGGCGACACTGTCTATTTAAGCCGCTTGATCGACGCCAATATCGAGGGCTACCGCGCCATCAAAAACGCCGGACACGAAATCCTGCCCAAGGACGACGCGGAATTTGAGAGCGCGGCGTACCGCAAGACCTGCCTGCGCTTTTCCAAGCTCATGTGCGCGACGAGCCTTGGAAAGATCTGTGCGTCTGACCACGCCATGAACGCGGCCGACGAAATGAGCGCGCTGAACCGCGACTTGAAGGCCTTCTTCGACGAAAACGGTGCGAAATATCCGGTGTGGCAGGATCTTGAGCGGGAAGGCGCAAAATATCTGAAGTGAACAAAGGGGAAGCACCCGCCTTTTGGTGGGCGCTCTTTTTTGCCCCGCTCACGGAAAAATCAGACTCCGGCAAGGCATCGGCTACCACGAGATGCTGGTGTTCTGCACGATACGCGAGAGCTATTTTCTGCCAAATATGATCTCCGAGATGCGGCGGGATGGCGTGCTGACTCAGGACGAAACGCGCAGCCATGGCCGCGAAAAGGCGTTCATCCTGTCCGATAAGGGCGAACTATACGCGGCGGACATGTTGAAAACGCTCGACGCGGTCGAAAGCCGCACGCCGCTGGCGGTCGTGCTTTGGTTTTTATTTGCGGTCGTCTGCTATCTCATCATGCCGTTTTACGCGCGGATGTCGGCAGGCTCTGAGGCGGTAATTCAAGATGTCACGGTGTACGGCAGGAGCGTGTGCGTTTTCAGCTTCGGCCTGTTTTTAGAGAGCATCTGGACGAAAATTCTCCAATCAAACGGCGATATGAAAACGCCGATGTTCGCGCAGATCATCGGCGCGCCGAATATCCTGATGCAGTCGGCGTACACCTTTTACATCTTAGGGCTCAACCTGATTCTGGCGACCTTCTGCGATCAGGCGGTCACGGCACTCGGCCTTTACTATAAGTGGCAGACGTTTTTCTTTATCCCGCTCGGCGCGATGCAGACCTGCATCGTCCCGATTATCAGCTACAACTACGCGGCGAGGAATATCGACCGCTGCAAGAAAACGCTGTCCAGCGCCGTTGTGTTCGGCCTTGTGCTGATGGTGTTCGGAACGCTGTGCTTCCTCCTGTTTCCGGAGCAGCTGCTGCGGGTCTTTACGAAGGATGCATAGGTCATTGCGATCGGCACGGCTGGCTTCCGCCTTGTCGGCGTCAGCTTCCTGCCGATGGTCACATCACTGACTTTCCCCGTGTTTTTCCAGGCGGTGGGCTCGAGCTTCAAAAGCTCGGCGCTGACGGTGGTGCGGACGGTCGTGCTGTTTGTGCCGCTTGGATGTCTTTTCTCGCGCTTCGGACTGAACCAGTTCTGGCTGACCTTTCCGGTGACGGAGGTGCTGACGAGCGCTGCCGAAAAGCGGTATTTTACCGCCAATTCCTCAAAAATCAGCGGGGCGGAGACGGGGCCTGAAGCCATCGCAGCCCAGCGTCATCGTGCAGTATGCCGCCGACTACGCAGGGAGATGGAAAATCGTGCGAGTTGCCGAAAGAGCAGCGGCGTCTTGACAGGAAAAGAATTTTTTGCTACTGTACATTTGAATATTTATGGAGCAAACGCAGGGATTCACCCGCTTACAGGGAAAGAAAATGCCTGCAAAATACTTCGAAAGCACGGAAAAGCCGCAGAGGCGGCTTTTTATAGGGCATGGAGTTAGTTAACTCTAACTGCTGCGGTGAAATATGGCTGTTGTGAAATGCCTTTAAGGTGTGATACGGTATGAGAGTTTTAATTTATGGGGCGGGCGTGATCGGCTCGCTGTATGCGGCGCTGCTTGCAGAATCGGGCGCGGAGACCGCGGTTTTTGCGAGAGGGCGGCGGCTTGAAAGTTTGCGGCAGAATGGGCTGCGCTATGAAAAAAGCGGAGCGGTCCGCACTGCGAAAGTGCGGGTGCTGGATACGCTGCACAAAGATGACATCTACGATTTCATTTTTCTGACCGTGCGGGAAAATCAGCTGCATGAAGCGCTGATGCAGCTGCGGGAGAATCAAAGCCCCTGTATCGTGACCATGGTCAATTCCTTAGAGGACTATGGCCTGTGGGAGAAGCTTTGCGGCGGGCGGATCTTGCCTGCCTTTCCCGGCGCGGGCGGCGGATTTGAGGACGGCGTGCTCCACGCGGCGCTGACGCCGCGGCTCATTCAACCTACGACCTTCGGCATTCGATCTCCCGAGCAGGCGGCGAAGGCGAAGCAGCTAAAGGCGCTGTTCCGGCGCGCGAAGATCCCGTATCAGCAGGTGAAGGATATGCACGCATGGCAGCTTTGCCACCTTGCGATGGTCGTACCCATTGCGGACGCCTACTATGAAGCGGACGATTCGGCAAACGCCGGAGCAAATCGAACGGTCATGGCCCATACGGCGAAGACGCTGCGGGAAAATTTCAGAACGCTGGCACGAAACGGCATTTCTTTATCGCCTGCCAAAATGCAGATATTCTGCTATCTTCCGCTGCCGGTGATGCGTCTGGCGCTGAAGATCACATTTCAAAGCCGCTTCGGCAATGTGTTCATGTACCGCCACGCTATGAAGGCGCCGGACGAGATGCGACAGCTGCACGAGCAGTTTTACGCATATCTTGCTGCAGTGGAGCACGGCGAGAATTGGACTTAAAAATCAAAAGCGGAGGAGAAAAATATGTTGCGATATTCGGAAAAGTTAAAGCTGTTTGCGGCGGCGCATCCGTGCGAAACTGTGACCGTTGACGGCGCGCAGTACCGATATATCCTAAGCGGAAAAGATACCGGCAAAACGCTTGTGTTTCTGAACGGCGGGATGAACACGCTCGAAATGTGGATGGACTATGTGGATGGCCTGTCCCGCGACGGGCGCGTGCTGCTGTTCGATTATCCGCAGGAGCTGCGCACAAATCAGGAGCTTGTCACCGGAATGCACGCTTTCTTTCAGAAACTCGGCGTTGAAAAGCCAATCTTTATCGGCGCGAGCGACGGCGGCATGGTCGCGCAGATCTATGTGCAGAAGTACCCGGGGGAGACGGGCGGACTGATCCTCATTTCCACCGGCGGTATGGACGCCAATACGCTGAAGAGCCTGAAAAAGAAGTACTTCTTTGCACCGCTGATGCTCTGGTACATGAAGCACTGCAACTATGAAAAGCTGAAACCGAGACTGATCAAGGCCAGCATGCGCCATATCCGCAACGAAAGCGAAGAAGAGATCGCCTGCGCACAGGATATGTTTGAAACGATCTTTAAGGATTTCAAGCAGGAAAAGGATGTGCATATCTCGGGGCTGCTCGCCGACCTTATGAACCAGAAGGGCGTGACTGAGGCGGATTTTGCGGCGCTTGCGGGAAAAATCCTTCTCATCCTGCCGGATCAGGACTTTTTCTCGGGAGAGATGCAGAAAGATCTCATCAAATTGATGCACGAGCCGAAAATCGAATATGTTTCGGGCGGGCATCTGTCAACGGTACTGAAAACAGACGGCTATATTCGCACGATCCACAGCTTTCTGAATGCAATGGGAGCGTAAATATATGAAGATCATCATTGCCGTTGTGTTTTATTTTCTGTATTGGGGAATGTGCTTTCTCGGAACCGGCACGGACAGGAAAAATCTCCTTGGGCTGCGCTCCTATCCCGAGGAGGTACAGAGCCGTGTGCGAAGCGATCCGCAGCTTGCAAAGGATGGCCTGAAGGAAAAATCCACCGTTTCCATTCTGCTCAGCAACCTTCTCCTTTTTTCGGTCGTGTTTTCCGTTCTGGGGCTTGCGCTGAAAAATGTGCTCAGCTTGAACAGTTACATGCCGGCGTTTTGGTACTTCCTTGCGCTGGGCGAAGGATTGGGACTGTTCGACCTTTTGGTGATCGATCTGCTCTGGTGGCGCAATACCAAACGCATTCGCTTTTCCTGCCTGCCGGAAAAGAAATACTATCAGGACCCGAAAAAGCATATTGCGTCGTTTTTGCGCGGAATACCGCTGTTTGCCGTGGCTGCCGCGCTGACAGCCCTGGTCGTCACGCTGCTTTGAATAATCCATAGGAGATGCTTCACGGAGTCGAGTGACTTTGTGGGAAAATAGAACAAATCGGAACGAATCTGGTATTCGAGACACCTGCGCAATTGACATGCCGCTCCGGAAAATGTAAATTTTTCGGAGCGGCATGTTCTTTATTTGGACATGATTTGCGGTTATACTGAAAGAGATTTCAAGTTCATTTTGACTTGCTGTGTAAGAATAGGCGCAGATTGGAGGGATGT
>CALAAN010000228.1 GCA_937884915.1 uncultured Oscillibacter sp. | reverse complement strand
CCATGATGTACAAGATCGAGGGCGAGGACCTCTACCTCATCGGCACGAGCGAGCATTCGATGGTCGGCCGCTTCATCGGCGAGATCCTGCCCGAGAGCAGCCTGCCGCAGACGCTGACGTCCTACTCCCCCTGCTTCCGCAAGGAGAAGGGCTCGCATGGCATCGAGGAGCGCGGCGTTTACCGCATCCACCAGTTCGAAAAGCAGGAGATGATCGTCGTCTGCAAGCCCGAGGAGAGCATGGACTGGTACAACAAAATGTGGAAGTGGAGCGTCGAACTGTTCCGCTCGATGGACATTCCCGTCCGCCAGCTCGAGTGCTGCTCCGGCGACCTCGCCGACCTGAAGGTCAAGAGCTGCGACATCGAGGCATGGTCCCCGCGGCAGAAGAAGTATTTCGAGGTCTGCTCCTGCTCGAACCTCGGCGACGCGCAGGCCCGCCGCCTCAAGATCCGCGTCAAGGGTGAGGACGGCAAGATGTACCTGCCGCACACGCTGAACAACACCGTCGTCGCGCCCCCGCGCATGCTGATCGCGTTCCTTGAGAACAATCTCCAAGCCGACGGCAGCGTGCTGATTCCCAAGGTCCTCCAGCCCTACATGGGCGGCAAGACCGTGCTCGTGCCGAAAAAGTAAATCCAAACAGCAATATTATTCAAATTTTATACGATAAGTTTTCGTTTTTCGCACATTTTTTAGCAAAGAGGTGCTTCCCATGAAAAAGTTTTTTGAAGAGTTCAAGGCCTTTGCCATGCGCGGCAACGTCATCGACATGGCCGTCGGTGTTGTCATCGGCGGCGCGTTCGGCAAAATCACGAACTCTGTCGTCAACGATATCATCATGCCGCTCATCTCCATGCTGACCGGCGGCATCGATTTTTCCGCGTGGAAATGGGTGCTGAAAGCCGCCGTCATGGAGGGCAGCGAAGTCATCACGCCTGAGGTCGCCGTCAACTACGGCAACCTGATCGCCGTCATCCTCGACTTCATCATCATCGCGTTCGCCGTGTTCTGCATGGTCAAGGCCATCAACAAGATGCACGACAAGCTCTCGAAGCCCGCCGAGCCGGAGAGCGAAAAGGCCCCCGAGCCGACGAAGGAGGAAGTTCTGCTCACCGAAATTCGCGACCTTCTAAAGGAGCAGAGCAAATGAGAGCGCTGCTCTCTCAGGGGCTTTCCGAGCTGGAGCTGGACACGAGCCGCGCCGAGACGCTCGAGCGCTTCTCTTCCCTGCTGCTGGAAAAAAACAAGGTGATGAACCTCACGGCCATCACCGAGCCTGACGCCGTCGCGCAGCTCCACCTGCTCGACAGCGCGGCAGTGCTGCAATTTGTCGATCTGACGGGCAAAAACGTCGTCGACGTCGGCACCGGCGCGGGCTTTCCCGGTATGCCGCTGCGCATTCTCAAGGACGACTTCGACCTCACGCTGCTCGACTCGCTCGGCAAGCGCGTCAACTGGCTCTCCGAGGTCTGCGACGAGCTGCAATTAAAGCGCGTCCAATGCGTCCACGCGCGGGCGGAGGAATTCGCCATGCAGCACCGCGAGCAGTTCGACATCGCGACCTCGCGCGCCGTCGCGCAGCTCTCGATCCTTTCCGAGCTATGCCTGCCGCTTATCAGGGTCGGCGGACAGTTCGTCGCGATGAAGAGCGTCGACACCGAGGACGAGATCACGGCGGCGAAAACCGCCATCAAAACCCTCGGTGGCCGCATCGTCAAGGTCGAGGATTACAAGATCCCCACGTGCGACATCGTCCACCGCCTTGTCATCGTCGAAAAGGTCTCCCCTACCCCGCGCGCCTATCCGCGGGCCTTTGCCAAGATCAAAAAAGCCCCGCTGTAACGCATTCAATCCATCAAAAAGGAGGTACGAGCCTTGTCTCAGGTCATCGCCGTCGTGTCCGGCAAGGGCGGCACGGGAAAAACTTCATTCACGACGCTCACCGGCATGGCGCTCGCGCAGCTCGGCAAAAAGACACTGCTGCTCGACTGTGACATCGGCCTGCGCAACCTCGACCTCTACCTCGGCGTTTCGGACCGCGCACTCATGGACTTCACCGACGTGATTGCCGGACGCACGACGCTTGCCCAGGCCGTCGTGCGCCACCCGCTCTACCCGAACCTGTATCTGCTCACCGCGCCCGTCAGCTTCGGCGTGCGGCTGCCCAGCAAGCGCGAGATGCAGCGTCTCATCGACGAGATCCGCCGCCATTTCGACTTCTGCCTCATCGACGCCGCCGCCGGCATCGGCGAAGCCTTCGCGCTCGCCACCTGCTGCGCCGACCGCGCCGTGGTCGTCACCACGAACGATCCCTCAAGCCTGCGCGACGCGCAGCGCACCGTGATGGAGCTGCACCGCTTCCCGAGCGGGCAGCTGCACCTTGTCGTCAACCGCGTGCGGCGCAAGCTCCTGCAATCGCTCCACACCACCATCGACGACGCCATCGACGCCGCAGGTCTCCCGCTGCTCGGCGTCATTCCGGAGGACGAGAACGTCCCCGCCGTTTTGGGGCGAGGACTGTCCCAGCGCCTTAAGTATCGCTCCGGCGCGCTCTGCGCCTGCGAAAACATCGCCCGCCGCCTGTGCGGCGAGCGCGTGCGCCTGATGCGGCTGTAACACCGGTTCACAAAGGCAAACACGTTTTTCCCGCAAGTCTCTTTTCAAAACCTGCTTGCCCTTGTCAACCGATGAGACGCTGCTGAAATAGAAAAATTCACATCAGAAAGGATTGTGACACTACATGAACATCGCTCTCATGGCACACGACAACAAAAAAGAACTGATGGTCCAGTTCTGCACGGCTTACGCCGGCATTCTGTCCCGTCACACCCTCTGCGCCACCAGCGTGACCGGCAAAATGGTCAGCGAGGCGAGCGGCCTTCCGATTCACCTGTTCATGGCGCGCATCCACGGCGGCGCCGAGCAGATCGGCGCACGCATCGCCTATAACGAAATTGATATGGTCCTCTATTTCTGCGACCCGAACAACCCACAGTACAACGAAAGCCTGACCTATATCACCAAGCTCTGCGACCAGAACAATATCCCCTTTGCCACGAACCTCGCCACCGCCGAAATGCTCATCATGGGTCTTGCGCGCGGCGACCTGGACTGGCGCGATATCGTCAACCCGAAGACGAAGCCCTTCACTACCTGAGGCAAAAATCAAGCAAATTTCAATACAATTAGTAATTTTCAATTTATAATATACAAACAGGAGTGGATTTTACCATGATGCAATCCCGTACACACAACTGCGGCGAGCTTCGCGCGCAGAACGCCGGTGAGCACGTCAAGCTCGTCGGTTGGATGGAGAACGTCCGTGAAGTCGGCGGCAGCCTCGCCTTTGTGGTGCTGCGCGACTTCTACGGCACGACGCAGATCGTCGTCGAGACGAGCGAGCTGCTCGCCCAGATCAAGGGCTACAACAAAGAGAGCACCATCTCCGTCGAGGGCACCGTGCGCGAGCGCGCGAGCAAGAACCCCAACCAGCCCACCGGCGACATTGAAGTCGTTCCCGAAAAGATCGAGCTGCTCGGCCGCTGCCGCTACAATTCCCTGCCGTTCGAGATCAACCGCAGCCGCGAGGCCGACGAGACCCAGCGCCTCAAGTACCGCTATCTCGACCTGCGCAACCCCGCCGTCAAGAAGAACATCATCCTGCGCTGCAACGTCATCGCCGCGCTGCGCAAGGCCATGATGGAGCACGACTTCCTCGAGATCACGACCCCGATCCTGACGGCCTCCTCCCCCGAGGGCGCGCGCGACTACCTCGTCCCCGCCCGCAAGCATCCCGGCAAGTTCTACGCCCTGCCGCAGGCCCCGCAGCAGTTCAAGCAGCTGCTGATGACCTCCGGCTTTGACCGTTACTTCCAGATCGCACCTTGCTTCCGCGATGAGGACGCGCGCGGCGACCGCAGCCCCGGCGAGTTCTATCAGCTCGACATGGAGATGGCGTTCGCCTCTCAGGAAGACGTCTTCGCCGTCTGCGAGGACGTCTTGCCCCCGATCTTCGCGAAGTTCGGCACCTATGACATCGCCTCCCAGCCTCCCTTCCGCCGCATCAAATACCTCGACGCGCTCGAGATCTACGGCAGCGACAAGCCGGACCTGCGCATCGACCTGACCGCGACGAACGTCTCCTCCCTCTTTGAAGGGAGCAGCTTTGAGGTGCTTGCGGACAAGACCGTCAAGGCCGTCGCCATTTCCAACTGCTCGCTCACGCGCAAGCAAATCGATAAGCTCCTGACCGACTGCGAGGTGCAGGCGGGCGCGAAGGGCTACTGGTTCAAGGTCGACGAAAAGGGCGACCTCGCCGGCGGCATCGCGAAGTTTGTCGACAAGGAAGAGGCCGCGAAGCTCCTGCCGCTCGAACCCAACACGCTCGTGCTCGTTGCGGGCGGCGAGCTCGCCACCAAGCTCGTCGGCGTGATGATCAAGACCTTCGGCCCCGCGTGCGAGGGTCACATGGACAAGGAGCGCTACGAGTTCTGCTGGATCGTCGACTTCCCGATGTACGAGATCGGCGACGAGAGCGGCGAGCTTGAGTTCTGCCACAATCCGTTCTCCATGCCTGCAGGCGGCCTCGACGTGCTGCTCAAGGCCGAGCGCGGCGAGATCGACCCGCTCACCATCACCGCCGACCAGTACGACCTCGTCTGCAACGGCGTCGAGCTCTCCTCCGGCGCGGTGCGTAACCACGACCCCGAGATCATGATCAAGGCCTTTGAGCTCGTCCGCCTCGGCGAAGAGGACGTGAAGGCCAAGTTCCCCGCCATGTACAACGCCTTCTGCTACGGCGCGCCCCCGCACGCCGGTATCGCCCCGGGCGTCGACCGTATGGTCATGCTGCTCGCCGGCGAGGACTCCATCCGCGAGATCATCCCGTTCCCGATGAACAAGAACGCTCAGGATATCATGATGGGCGCGCCCAGCGAGGTGACGCAGAAGCAGCTCGATGAGCTGCATATTGCCGTCACGGCGCATGAGGAAGAATAATTGAATTTATGCCCCTGCACCATGCAGGGGTGTGGACAAAGGGGGCCATTCTCTCACGTGAGAGAATGGCCCCCTTTAGATCCCCCAAGAGAACGCAAGGGGCCTTGCCCC
>CALAAN010000227.1 GCA_937884915.1 uncultured Oscillibacter sp. | reverse complement strand
TCGATGACGATGCGCATACCCGTGCGGTCGGTCTCGTCGCGGATGTCGGAAATGCCCTCCAAACGCTTGTCGTTCACCTGATCGGCCATGTTCTTGATGAGCATGCGCTTGTTCACCTGATACGGAAGCTCGGTGACGATGATGCGCGTGCGGTCGCGGCCGAATTCTTCAAATTCCGTGCGGGCGCGCAGGATGATCTTGCCGCGGCCCGTGGCGTAGGCCGCGCGGATACCGCTGCGGCCCATGATGATGCCCTTGGTCGGGGAGTCGGGGCCCGTGACGTGCTGCATCAGGTCGTAAAGCGTCGCCTCGGGATTGTCGAGCACGCAGATGCAGGCGTTGATGACCTCGGTGAGGTTATGCGGCGGGATGTTCGTCGCCATACCGACGGCGATACCGGAAGAGCCGTTTACCAGCAGATTCGGGAAGCGCGCGGGCAGCACGCGGGGCTCCTTGCGGCTCTCGTCGAAGTTCGGGTCCCAGTCGACGGTCTCCTTGTCGATGTCGCGCAGCATTTCGTTCGCGATCTTCGACATTCTGGCCTCGGTGTATCGGTAGGCGGCCGGAGGGTCGCCATCGATGGAACCGAAGTTGCCGTGACCGTCGACGAGCATATAGCGCATGGAGAAGTCCTGCGCCAGACGCACGAGCGCGTCGTAAACCGACGCGTCGCCGTGCGGATGATATCTACCAAGGACGTCGCCGACGCAGGTCGCCGACTTTTTGAACGCCTTGTCGCTCGTCAGGCCGTCTTCGTACATGGCGTACAGGATGCGGCGGTGCACCGGCTTCATGCCGTCGCGCACGTCGGGCAGCGCGCGCCCGACGATGACCGACATCGCGTATTCGATGTAGGAGGACTGCATCTCGTGCACGAGCTCGCTCTGCACGATCTTCTGGTTGGGGAATTGAATGTCTTCGGGTTTGTAATCCACGTTTTTGTGTGCCATTTTTGTCGTCCTCCTCTCTTAAAAGTCCAGATTGACCGCGTATTTCGCGTTCTGTTCGATGAATTCCTTGCGCGGCTCGACCTTTTCACCCATGAGCACCGTGAACGTCTCGTCGGCGAGCACCGCGTCTTCGAGCGTGATGCGCTTGAGCGTGCGCTTTTCGGGGTCCATGGTCGTCTCCCACAGCTCGTGCGGGTTCATTTCACCAAGGCCCTTGAAGCGCGAGATATCGACCTTCGCGTTCGGATTGTCGCCGCGCAGCTCGGCAGAATACATATCGCGCTCCTCCGGCGTGAAGGCAAGGCGCGTCGTCTTACCGCGCGTCAGCTTGAAAAGCGGCGGCACCGCGGCGTAGACATAGCCGTTTTCGATCAGCGGGCGCATATAGCGGAAGAAGAACGTCAGCAGCAGCGTTCGGATGTGCGAGCCGTCGACATCGGCATCCGCCATGATGATGACCTTGTGATAACGGAGCTTGTTGATGTCGAAATCTTCGCCAAGACCTGCGCCGAGCGCGATGATGACGGGCTGGAGCTTGTCGTTGCCGTAGATCTTGTCGGCGCGCACCTTTTCGACGTTCAGCATTTTGCCCCACAGCGGCAAAATTGCCTGGAAGCGCGAGTCGCGCCCCTGCGTGGCCGAGCCGCCTGCCGAGTCGCCCTCTACGATGTAGAGCTCGGTGAGCTCGGGGTTATTTTCGTTGCAGTCGCGCAGCTTGTCGGGCATCGCCGCGCCGCCGAGGGCGCTCTTGCGGCGGATGGACTCGCGCGCCTTGCGCGCGGCCTCGCGCGCGCGGTTGGCCGTCATGGCCTTATCCAAGATCGTGCGCGCCACGACGGGGTTCTCCTCAAGAAACTGCATCAGCCGGTCGGAGACGATGCCGTCGACCAGCGTTCTGATCTCGCTGTTGCCGAGCTTTGCCTTCGTCTGGCCCTCGAACTGCGCGTTCGTGAGCTTCACGGAGATCACGCAGGTCAGGCCCTCGCGGCAGTCCTCGCCGCTCACTTTGTCGCCCTCCTTGATGATACCGTTTTTGATGCCGTAGGCGTTCAGCACGCGCGTGAGCGCGGCCTTGAAGCCGGTCTCGTGCATGCCGCCCTCTGGCGTGTGGACGTTGTTGGCGAACGACAGGATATTTTCCTGATAGCCGTCGTCATACTGGAGCGCGAGCTCGGCGAACGAGTCGCCCTTCATGCCGCTCATGTAGATGACCTGATTGTGCAGCGGCTCCTTCTTCTTGTTGAGCCACGTGACGAATTCGCGGATACCGCCCTCGTAGCACATCGAGTCGCGGCGCTCGCTCTCGGGCTTTTCCTCGCTCTCAAGGCGCTTATCCTCGATGGTGATGCGAAGGCCCGCGTTCAAAAACGCCTCCTCGCGCATACGGGTGTGCAGCGTTTCGTAAGAGTATTCCAGCTCTTCGAACATCTCGGGGTCGGGCTTGAACGTGACGGTCGTTCCCGTGTGGTCGGTCGAGCCGATGATCGTCATCTCCTGCGTGATCTTGCCGCGGGAGAATTTCATCTCGTAGATGTTGCCATTTTTGTGGACCTGCACCGTCAGCCATTCGGACAGTGCGTTGACGACGCTCGCACCGACGCCGTGCAGACCGCCGGAAACTTTGTATCCGCCGCCGCCGAACTTGCCGCCCGCGTGCAGCACGGTGTAGACGACCTCGAGCGCGGGGCGGCCCGTCTGCGCCTGAATGTCGACCGGAATGCCGCGGCCGTTATCCACAACGGTGATGGTGTTGCCCTCGTTGATGGTCACCTGAATTTCCGTGCAGTAGCCCGCGAGCGCTTCGTCGATGGAGTTATCCACAATTTCGTAGACGAGGTGATGCAGGCCGCTCACCGACGTCGAGCCGATGTACATGCCCGGGCGCTTGCGCACCGCCTCAAGCCCCTCGAGAACTTGAATCTCTGAGGCGTTATAGTCGTTGCTTTCATCCACCGCCGTGGATTGCAGGATCTCATTTTCTGCCATTTGGGTTCTCCTTTCGTCATCAGGCAGGAAGAACCGGGTCGGAGCCATTTCCGGCCCGTTTCTCCCTGCCTCGAACAATATTTTGATGGGAAGGCCGCTTAGATCGCGGCCGTTGTTTTCTTCTTTCTGATCAAGCAGTAAATGCCGTACACGAGCGCCTGACTTAAAGCGTACAGGAACAAAATGCCCGTAACCGGCCCAAGGGGAAACGTCGAATCCGCGCCGTGGAACTGCCAAAGCACCTCGCACGCAAGATAGCAAATCGCCGACACTTTCATTTTCTTCCGGAAGCGCCATTTGTCGCCCTCATCCGCTTTGAGCTGCCACGTGAAATACACCGTCAGCAGCGCGAAAAAGCCGAGCGCGATGGGCAGCACCCACCTCTCATCGTGGGGAAGAGAAAACGGACTTGCCAGCATTGTCAAAGCAACGGGAATCTTCATGTCTGCTCCTCCATTCTCTTTTGCAGTGTTTGGCACGAAAGCTCGGATAAATAAACCAATTGCGGGTGATACGGGTGGTCGCACACCAGAAAGGACTTGGGAATGTCCTCGCAGGCGTCGATGACCAGGCTCTCGTCCTCCGCGCGGCGGAGAAATTCTGATGTTCTCTTCGACTGGGAAGTAATTTCCAGATCAAAGACGCCGATGATGTGCTTTTCTGGCAGCATGACATTGTTGCCGATGTGCAGGTACATGGTACCTCCTCAGATATCGCGCCCCAAGGGGGCGCGGGGTAGTCTCCCATTGGCATGGGAGTGCGCAGTCAAAGGGGGTATTCTCTTTCCAAAGAGAATACCCCCTTTGGAACCCCAAGAGAAATGCGAGGGGAGTCCCCCTCGACCCCCGACATTGCGGGCTTTGAGCTTGAAGAGCTGCACACGCTGCGCAATCTGGTGCGGTGTACATGGCTTCGCCATGAATCCCTACTATTCGCTACTAGTATCAACCGCGCCTTACTACCGTGAGGCGCGTGTGACGTTTGCTCGGCGGCAGACTGCGTGCCGAATGCGGCATTGCTGCGCTCGCC
>CALAAN010000226.1 GCA_937884915.1 uncultured Oscillibacter sp. | reverse complement strand
AAGCCGAAAAAGGAGTTTTTCGACCAAGTCTTCGCAGCCATCGGGCCTGTGAATAAAGAAGAGACAATGATCGTCGGCGATTCGCTCACGAGCGACATCCGCGGCGGCGACAATGCGGGCATCGTTACCTGCTGGTACAATCCCGAGGGCGCCAAAGCGCCGGAGGGATACCGCATCGACCACGAGATCAAAGACCTGCACGAGGTGTACGATCTGCTGTAAGATGAAAGGGAAAGAGGACATTCCGAAATGTCGGAATGTCCTCTTTCCTCTTGCCAAGCGGCGATGGATATGCTACAATATGACCAATAAACCGAAACAGTCAAAAATTTCAATCAAAGGAGGGAACGCCAATGGCTTTTTCCGCAGAAGAGAATGCCGCCATCCGTGAAACGCTGCTGCGAGAGGCGCGCCGCTGCGCCGTCACTCTGGGGCTGCGCAAGACCTCGGTCGAGCAGCTGACCGAAGCGGCGGGCATCTCGAAGGGACTGTTCTATAAATACTTTGCGTCCAAGGAACTGCTGTTTTTCGAGGTGCTGGAGGACATTCACAGCGAGGTCTACCAGGTTGCCGAGCAGGCGCTGGAGGAGGGACGGGACCTGCCGCCCGACGAGCGCATCGCAAACGTGCTGCTCACAGCCTGTAACCGCTTATCCGAGATTGGCGCGATGAAATTCATCGAAGAGGACTCCGCCTATCTCCTGCGCCGCATCCCCGCGCAGGTGAAAGCCGAGCATTATCACAGCGACGAGGTACATATCCGCGACCTTTTGGAGGAGAGCGGCCTGACCCCGCGCGGCGGCATGGCGCTCGCTGCGGCGACGATCCGCGGCCTCATTCTCACGGTGTCGCATCAGGAGCAGATCGGCGCGCTGTATCCGCAGGTGCTCGAAACGCTGACGCGCGGCGCGTGCGAAGAGCTGTTCCCGCGGGTGTGAACGCCGCGTGCGGCTTTTTACCACACGAAGTTAGAGATGTTGAACTAAAAATCAAAACAGGGAGGAATCTGCCGTGTCCAGGCAAGCTACCGAATTTCAGAAAAAAGAAATGAGCAGGATGTACCGCGGCAAGGAGATTTTCAAGCCGCTGAACACCGGCTGGATCGATGAACATGTCGCCTGCGTGCGCGAATGGGTGGCGAACATCTTTTTCTACCGCAAGGGCGAGACGACCATCATGATCGATGCGGGCTACAACTACGACCGCCTCGAAGAGAAGATGGGCTGGATCGGCATCGACCCGAAGTCCATCCGCCATATCCTCATCACCCATCAGGATACTGACCACGTCGGCGCGGTGGAGGCCGACAGCCCCGGCCTTTTCAAGGACGCAAAGCTCTACATCGGTGAGATCGAGAACAGATACCTCACCGGTGAGGTGCGCCGCAAGGTGATCTATCACCTCTACAAGCTGCCGCAGGTGACGATCAACAACGAAAAGGTGCTGCTGCGCGACGGAGAGGTCTTCGAGATCGACGGCATCAGGATCGAGTGCTTTTTGGTCCCGGGCCACACGTGGGGGCACATGGTCTACCTCATCGACGACAAGTACCTCTTCACGGGCGACACCATCTGGTTCGGCGCGGACGGCGGATACAGCTTTATTTCCGCACTGGCGGAGGACAACAAGCTTGCGGTCAAGTCGCTCGCGGCGCTTGAGCAGAAGCTGCGCACGCGCGGCCTGCGGCCCATCATCCTGACGGGTCACACCGGCTGGACGGACGACCTCTACTTCGCCTTTGCGCACCGCGACAAGCTCTGCTCGCCGTTTAAGAAAAAGGTGCACGACCCGTCCGCGCCCTACGACGCCTACGACGAGTCGGACGACACAGAGGAGAACGCCAAGCGCAGCTTTTTGCCGCCGGTGCAGAAATTGCAGTAAAAGCGATCAAAAGATGAAGACGGACAGCCAGCTCAGTGCCGGCTGTCCGTTTCGTTTCGGATGATCTGCGCGAGCAAGATCGCCGCGCGCTCGAATTCCTCGGGCGTCGTGTAGGCGTAGGACAGGCGCAGCGAGCCGTTGCGCGCAAAGTCGTACATGTCGCCGGGGTTCAATAGAATGCCCGCCATGGCCGCGGATTCAAAAAGCTTCTCCGTCGCGGCGGCGTTTTTCAGCGTGAGCCAGATGTAGAATCCACCGTTTGGCACGTTCCACACGGCGAGGTCGCGGTAGTGCCGCTCCAGCACGTCGAGCGCGCGATCACGCCGCTCGCGCAGGATGCCGCGCAGCTGCACGAGATATTCGTTATACAGCCCGCTCGACAGAAACTCCGCGAAGATCCACTGCGAGATGGAGCTTGCGCCATAGTCAGTCTGCATTTTCACGTCGCCGAGGCGCTGCACGATGGGCTCGCTCGCGACGACCCAGCCGATGCGAAGCCCCGGTGCGAGCGACTTGGACGCGCTGCCGAGATAGAGCACCGTGCCCGCGCGGTCAAGCGCCTTGAGCGACGGAGGCGCGGGGGAGAAGCACAGCTCTTCATACGCGCCGTCCTCGATGATGGGCAGGCGGTTCTCCGCGCCGAAGCGTAGCAGCGCCTCGCGCCGCGGCAGGCTCATCGTGATGCCTGTCGGGTTCTGGTTCGTGGGAATGGTGTAGAGGATGGTGCCGCCGCGCCGGTGCGGACGCTGCGCGAGCGCAGAGAGGGCGTCCATCTGTAAGCCCTGCGCGTCCATCGGAATGCCGGAAAGGTGCATGCCCGCGGACTGGAAGACCTGAAGCGACTTGAGATAGCTCGGCGCCTCAGTCAGCACTCTTGACCCCGCGGGCAGAAGGCACGCCGAGATGAGCTGCAAAGCCTGCAGCGCGCCCGACGTGATGAGGATGCACGACGGCGGCGCGTGGATACCGAGCGTTTCGAGGTGCTTTGAGATCGCCTGCCGCAGCTCGAAAAGGCCCAGCGGCTCGAGATAACCGAGACTCGTGACCTTTTCGCTCACGCGCTGCAAGACGGTCTGCCATTTTTCTACCGGAAAGAGCCGCGGGTCGAGCTCGCCCGTGCCGAGGCGCGTCATGCCG
>CALAAN010000225.1 GCA_937884915.1 uncultured Oscillibacter sp. | reverse complement strand
AAATTGAAAAAACCTGGGACGAAAAATACGGCGACCGGCTCAACCAGATCGTCTTCATCGGAAAGAATTTTGACCCGCAGCAGGTGGAGAAAAGGCTGCGGATGTGCCTTTGCGCGGACAAATAATAAAAGGCATCGAATCCGTACTGTAGCACCATGACAAAATCGAATGCGCAAAAACTCCCGGCATCCACATCAGCGGATGCCGGGAGTTTGTTCCGTGTTAAGCCTTTCCGAATCGTAAAGTGTGTAAGTTGTGTGTAAGCTCACAGCACCTTGTCACGGAAAATCACGGTTCAGAAGGAAAAACTGCGGTTTTCAGTCAAAAATCTTCGAGAAACAGGCGGTTTTCCTATCTCTTAATACATGCCGCCCATATCGCCCATGCCGGCGGGGGCGGCCGGTGCGGGGGGCTCGGGCTTGTCGGCGACGAGCGCCTCGGTCGTCAGCACCATGGAGCTGACGGACGCAGCGTTCTCCAGCGCGGAGCGCGTGACCTTTGCGGGGTCGACGATACCGGCGGAGATCATGTCGCAGTAAACTTCCTTATAGGCATCGAAGCCATAGCCGACCTTGCCGCTGGTCTTGATCTTCTCAAGCACGACGCTGCCGTCGATACCGGCGTTGGCCGCGATCTGACGGACGGGCTCCTGCAGGGCCTTGACGATGATCTGAACACCGGTCTTCTCATCGCCCTCGACCTCGCTGATGAGCTTTTCAACAGCAGGAACGGCGTTGACGTAGGCAGTGCCGCCGCCGGCGACGATGCCCTCTTCCACAGCCGCACGGGTCGCGTTCAGCGCGTCCTCGATACGCAGCTTCTTTTCCTTCATCTCGGTCTCGGTCGCAGCGCCGACCTTGATGACGGCCACGCCGCCGGCGAGCTTGGCAAGGCGCTCCTGCAGCTTCTCCTTGTCGTATTCGCTGGTGGTCGCACCGATCTGGGCACGGATCTGCGCCACGCGGTCAGCGATGGCCTGCTTGTCGCCGGCACCGTCGACGATGGTGGTGTTCTCCTTGGTGACCTTGATCTGGCGGGCACGGCCGAGCATGTCGATCGTGGCGCTCTTGAGCTCGTAGCCAAGCTCTTCGGAGATGACCTGGCCGCCGGTCAGGATCGCGATATCCTGCAGCATCTCCTTGCGGCGATCACCGAAGCCGGGTGCCTTGACGCACACGACATTCAGCGTGCCGCGCAGACGGTTGACGATCAGGGTGGAGAGCGCCTCGCCCTCGACGTCCTCAGCGATGATGACGAGCTTCTTGCCGCTCTGGACGAGCTGCTCGAGGATCGGCAGGATGTCGGAGATGACGGAGATCTTCTTATCGGTGATGAGCAGATACGCGTCGTCGATGACGGCTTCCATCTTCTCGGTATCGGTGACCATGTACGGGGTGATATAGCCACGGTCAAACATCATGCCCTCGACGACCTCGGAATAGGTCTCAGCGGTCTTGGACTCTTCGATGGTGATGACGCCGTCGGCGCTGACCTTCTCCATGGCCTCGGCGATCAGCTTGCCGATGAACTCGTCGCCGCTGGAGACGGTGCCGACGCGGGCGATGTCGTCCGTGCCGTTGACCTTCTGGGAGTTGGCCTTGATGGCGGAGACAGCGGTCTCAACGGCCTTGGTCATGCCCTTTTTCATCACGACGGGGTTTGCACCGGCGGCGAGGTTCTTCAGGCCCTCGCGCACCATGGCCTGCGCCAGCAGCGTTGCGGTCGTGGTGCCGTCGCCCGCGACGTCGTTCGTCTTGGTGGAGACTTCGCGCACGAGCTGCGCGCCCATGTTCTCGAACGGATCGTCGAGCTCGATCTCCTTGGCGATGGTCACGCCGTCGTTGGTGATCAGCGGAGCGCCGAACTTCTTGTCGAGCACGACGTTGCGGCCCTTGGGGCCGAGGGTGACCTTGACAGTATCAGCAAGAACGTTAACGCCGGCCTCAAGCGCCTTGCGCGCCTCTTCGCCGGACTTAATCAGCTTAGACATAAGAGTGTACCTCCATTAGAAATTTCGCGGAACGCGAAAATAATTTAAATCGTTTTTTCTGACGACACGTGCGTCAGAAAAAACACTTTGCAGCCCTCAAACGTGCGAGCAACGCGAGTGCGCTGCCGAGGGCTGTCGGGGTGTTCTCAAGAGGGGGCCTGCCCCCTCTTGACTTCTTTTACTCGACGATGGCCAGAATATCACTCTGGCGGACGACGACATACTCCTCGTCATCCAGCTTGACCTCGGTGCCGGCATACTTGCTGGTGATGACCCTGTCGCCGGGCTTGACGGTCATCACGACGTCGTGACCGTCCACCATGCCGCCGGGGCCGACGGAAATGACTTCGGCAACGGAGGGCTTCTCCTTGGCGCTGGCGGTCAGGATGATGCCGCCCTTGGTGGTCTCTTCGACCTCGACCATCTTGAGGATGACGCGGTCAGCAAGCGGTGTGAGTTTCATGGCTTGGTGCCTCCTTGTATATGACAAAATTTTTAACGGTTTCAGCATCGGTTAGCACTCATTCTCATCGAGTGCTAACCGATGCTGTTATCATAGCGCACCGTCAAGCCATTTGCAAGGGGTATTTGGAGATTTTTTCAAAAGTTCACAGCTTATTCAAAATCTCTCCCGTCCGCTTTTCCACCGGAGAGACGAAAGAGGTCGAATGCGCTGACATTCGACCTCTTTTATCATTTTATTCCGTTATCGAGCTGCCGCGTTAGCGCGCCGTCGCGTCCGGATCGCAGCCCTTGGGCGCGAAGAAATTGACCTTCTTGTCCGCGAGCTTCAGCGTCACGCACTGGGAGTGCATGCTCTCGCCGTCAAGGCAGGTCGTAAGGTCGCCCTCGAGCGCTTCGATGCGCACGACCTTCGCCGTCGAGACGCGGATGATGTCCTGCGGCAGCTTTTTGTAGTTGCCAGCACTGTAATCGGGGAAGAGCGTCGCAAAGCGCGGCTTGCTGATATTTTTGACCAGCACGGTCTGCAAAATGCCGTCGGTCATGCGCGCCTCGGGCACGGGGGTCGAGCCGCCGCCGTAGTAGCGGCCGTTGCACATCGAAACGAGCGCGAACGTGTCCTCGATCACCTCGTCGTCGAGCGTGACGCGCCATCTGCGCCCGATCTTACGGAAGAGGAAGTTGACCGCGACGCTCGCGAGGTAGCTCCCGCGGCCCGAAAGCATTGGCGACGCGCCGAACTCGTGCACGCTCTCGGCGATGCGCGCGTCGATGCCCGTGCAGGCGATCGTCAGGCAGTATTTGCCGTTGCAGTCGATCAGGTCGAGCGGCGTGACGTCGCCGTTCCACAGGTTTTCCGCGTCGAGAAACAACGGCATGGCGTCTTTTCCGAAATTTTTGAGAAAGTCGTTGCCCGTACCGATGGGGATACAGGTCATCGCGGCATTGGGAAATCCCGCGATGCCGTTGGCGATCTCGTTGACCGTGCCGTCGCCGCCGCAGGCGTAGAAGCGGACATAGTCGCCCGTCTCCGCAATGGCGCGCGTCAAGGCCGTCGCATGCCCGCGCGATTTCGTCAGCATGCACTCAACGTCTAAATTGTGGCTTTTTTTCAGCGCCTCTGCCATCGTGTAAACGCGCTGGCGGCTGTCCTTCTTCCCCGCCGCGGGGTTGATGATAAAAATGTGCTTCAAGAAGCTCACTCCTATGCGATTTGCTATTTTCAATATACCGCAACGCGGTAAAAAAGAAAATGGGCAGGGCGTTAAAAACGCATAAAGAAGTTGTCTGTTTGCTGCACAGGTGCAGCGGGGGTATCCCTGCGCCGCGCAGGGGAGCGCGTCAAAGGGGCCATTCTCTTTCGCAAAAGAGAATGGCCCCTTTGGAACCCCAAGAGAAAGGCTTAGATTGGCAGTCTCGATCTTGCGCAAGTCTTTTGCCTCCGGAATGGGAATGCCTGCGCGCGGCGTTGCCGCGTTAGCATTGCTATACGATTTGGTTTGCTTCTATTATCCGCTGCCGCTCTGCCCATCTTGTAGAAGTGCACAGTAATTTCCGCCTATCGCCAGTCTCCACAATGCGGCGAGCGCCAGCAATGCCGCATTCGGCACGCAGTCTGCCGCCAGACTACCGTCACTCGCGCCTCACGATAGTAAGGCGCGGTTGCTCTCAGGTCGCGACTCGCAGGGATTCATGGCGAAGCCATGTACACCGCACCCACACTGCGCAGCGCGTGCAGTTATTTAAGCTATAGACTGCCAATGTCGGGGGTCGAGGGGCACTCCCCTCGCGTTCTCTTGGGGGTCTAAGGGGGCCATTCTCTCACGTGAGAGAATGGCCCCCTTTCCCGCGTCCCCACACGGTGTGGGGAATAAGGAGCAGCGCTGACGCGCTGAAATATTCAGATGCTCAAGCCATTGAGCCTGCACAGCGTATTGACCACCGCAAAAATAATCACCGCGCCGAGGTTGGCGGTCGTATTATCCTGGTCGAACCGCGGCGAGATCTCGCAGATGTCGAACCCGCGGACCTTGCGCGTGCGCAGCACGTGCTTAATGAGCGGCAGCACGATCTCGGGGTCAAGGCCGAGCGACTGCGGCGCGCTGACACCCGGGGCAAACGCGGACGAGAAGACGTCCGAGCAGACGGTGATGTACGTATCGTCGCACTGATAGAGGAACTGGTCCATGCGCTCAAGGATGGACTCTAAGTTCGAGGCCTGTAAGTCCTTGGCGAGCACATAGTCGACGCCGAGCTCCTCGGCCTTTTTGAACAGGCTCACGGTGTTGCTGTGCTGCTGGATGCCGATGGGGAAGTAGTGGTACGGCGTGCCCTCGGCCTTGCAGACGTCCGCCATCTGGCGGAACATCGTGCCCGACGAGTTGCCCATGTCGTACGGGCGCAGATCGAAGTGCGCGTCAAAGTTGACGATGCCAAGCTCCGGCGTCTTGCCCTTGTCCTTTAAGAAATTGTGCTGGCCCTGGAAGTGGCCGAACGTCGTCTCGTGGCCGCCGCCGAGCACGATGGGGAAGAGCTTGCGGCGCAGAATTTCCTCCACGGCGCAGCCCAGCTCGCGCTGGCCCTCTTCAAGCGAAATTTCATCGCAGATGATATCGCCCGCGTCGTAGAGCTTGACCTCCTGCGAGAATGTGCAGGGAAGGCCTGACATCTGGCCGCGCACAAAGTCCGGCGCGAGCGCCGTGCCCGTGCGGCCCTTGTTGCGCGCGACGCCCTTGTCGCTGCAAAAACCGATGAAGGCAAAGCCGAGCTTGCCGGTAAACGCCTCGCCGCCGTCGTTCAAATCGATGGGCTGCACCCACTGGTGCCAGCGAAACGCGTCGTAATCGGTCTCGCTGTCGATTCTTCCCTTCCAGCTGTCCATGGCGCTGACATAATGATCCAAAAGCATATCTGATCGCACTCCTTTACTGTCTTTCTGGTCGTGGTTTCCTTATTCATCCAGCTTGAGGACAGCGAGGAACGCCTCTGTCGGCACCTGCACAGTGCCAAGCGAGCGCATTTTCTTTTTGCCCTCCTTCTGCTTTTCGAGTAGTTTCTTCTTTCGGCTGATATCGCCGCCGTAGCACTTGGCCAAAACGTCCTTGCGCATGGCCTTGACGGTCTCGCGCGCGATGATGCGCCCGCCGATGGCCGCCTGAATGGGAATTTCAAAGAGCTGGCGGGGAATATTGTCCTTGAGCTTTTCGCATAGCTTTCTCGCGCGGGCGTAGGCCTTGTCGCGGTGCGCGATGAACGACAATGCGTCCACCTGGTCGCCGTTGAGCAGAATGTCGACCTTGACGAGCTCGCTCGGGCGGTAGCCGGAGAGCTCGTAGTCGAGCGAGGCGTAGCCCTTGGTGTTGGCCTTGAGCGTGTCGAAAAAGTCGTAGATGATCTCGTTGAGCGGCATTTCGTAATGCATCTCGACAAGGTAGGTGTCGAGGTACTGCATATCCTTGAACTCGCCGCGGCGGTCCTGGCACATCGGCATGATGTTGCCGACGTAGTCCGGCGGTGTGACGATCGTCACCTTGACGTAGGGCTCCTCGGCGTGCTCGATGTGCGCAGGGTCGGGGTAGTTGTGCGGGTTGTCGACGCGCACCATCGTGCCGTCGGTCTTGTAGACCTCGTAGATGACGCTCGGGAGCGTGGTGACGAGGTCTAAGTCAAATTCGCGCTCCAAGCGCTCCTGAATGACCTCCATGTGCAGCATCCCGAGAAAGCCGCAGCGGAAACCGAAGCCCAGCGCGACGGACGATTCCGGCTCAAACGTCAGCGAAGCGTCGTTGAGCTGGAGCTTTTCCAACGCGTCGCGAAGATCGGGGTATTTGCTGCCGTCCTCGGTGTAAATGCCGCAGTAGACCATCGAGCGCACCTTGCGGTAGCCCGGCAGCGGCTCGCTCGCGGGATTCTCGACGCCCGTGACCGTGTCGCCGATCTGCGTCTCGTGCACGTCCTTGATGCTCGCGGTGAAGTAGCCGACCTGACCGGCCTCTAACTGCTTCGCGGGCTCCAGGCCCAGCGGACGCATCAATCCGCACTCCAGCACCTTGAACGTCGCGCCCGTCGCCATCATCTTGACCTCCATGCCAGGCTTGATCGTGCCCTGCTTTAAGCGCATGTAGACGATGACGCCGCGGTAGGCGTCGTAATAGCTGTCGAAGATCAGCGCCTGCAAGGGCGCGTTCGGGTCGCCCTGCGGGCAGGGGAGGTTCTGCACGATGTCCTCGAGCACCGCGTCGATGTTGATGCCCTGCTTGGCGGAAATTTCGGGCGCATCCTCGGCGGGGATGGCTAAAATGTCTTCGATCTCCTGCTTGACGCGCTTGGGGTCGGCGGCTGGCAGGTCGATCTTGTTGATCACGGGGCGAATTTCAAGGTCGTGCTCCATCGCGAGATACGTGTTCGCGAGCGTCTGCGCCTCGATGCCCTGCGAGGCGTCGACGACCAGCAGCGCGCCCTCGCACGCCGCGAGCGAGCGCGAGACTTCATAGTTGAAGTCAACGTGGCCCGGCGTGTCGATCAAATTGAGCGTGTAGACCTGCCCGTCGGCGGCGGTGTAGTCAAACGTGACGGCGCGGGCCTTGATCGTGATGCCGCGCTCGCGCTCGAGGTCCATGTTGTCGAGGATCTGGTCTTCCATCTCGCGCGCGGAAACGGCGTGGCACTTTTCAAGCAGTCGATCCGCCAGCGTCGACTTGCCGTGGTCGATGTGCGCGATGATGCTGAAATTTCGGATGTTCTTTTCGTTCATAGCTTTTCTTCCTTATTTCCTGCCGAGCAGGGAATTGGTCTTTTCTTCGGTGCTGTGGAGTACCTGCGTCACGCTCTGCATGAGGCCGGGGTAGAGGGCGGCGAGCGCTTCATCCTCCATCGGCGCGAACGCGCCGTCCTTTTCAGAAAGCGCCGCGAGCGATGAGGCGTAGGCGATGTAGTCCGCGCGCATCTGCGCGTCCACCGCGCCGGACTGATAAGCCGTCGCGTCGAGGCCGAAGTACCCCTCTTTCCCGCCGCTCGCGCGGTGCAGCGCGCGGTAGAGCTGGTAAAAAGCGCCGCCAAGGTAGCTGCCCGCCGACGTGATGAGCGTGCGGTCGTTCGTCTTGCCCAGCAGCTCGAAGAGGACGCCGGCGGTGTTGACGAGCATCTTCTTTTGCAGCGTCGCAGCGATGCTGCCGCACAGCGTGCCCTTTTCATCGCTCGAATCGTAGAGCGATTCGGCGTCGATCATGCCGCCGTCGCGATCGAGCGTGCGCCCGAGCAGATAGTCCGCCGAGACGTGGTAAAAGTCGCACGCCTTCTTGACGAACGCAAGCCCCGGCTCGCGGATGCCGTTTTCATAGTGGGACAAAAGCGCCTGCGAAATGCCGAGCTCTTTCGCGGCCTTGCGCTGGGAGATCCCCTTTTCCTGCCGCAGCAGGGCAAGGGTGCGGGAAAAGTCAGCATTCATGGCAATAACCTCGTCAAATAAAATACGGTAGGTTATAGTATAGTCTATTGATAACCGCTTGTAAATTAAAAATTTGCGCTGATTTGCCGTTTTGCGCAAAAAAATCGGGCGCGGCCATTTCGCCGCGCCCCAAAAACGGAGGAGAAAAAACAATGGACTAAATGAGTACGCTGAGTAACCACGCCAGCGCGATGCCGCCCGCGCCGATGCAGCCCCACAGCGCGGGCGAGCCGCGCCGGAAAAAGCTGCGCTTACTGCAAGTCGCCGTGCGGCCGCAGGTGCGCGCCACGCGGCAGGCTTCGTCTACCAATCGCTGCGCCGTGACGCCGTTTCGGTTCATGGCGTCGTTGCGCACGATGAAAATGGCCTGTTCAAAAAGCTCCGTATCCGGCGAGTCGACCACGATCACTCTCCGCGATGTTCCCTTGACCATATTGAAAGCAGCACCTCCCGATGGAAAAACATTCTGCCTCCAGTATGCCCGCCGCGGCGGGCGCTATACGGGAAGAGCGAAAATTTTTGCTGCGCTCAGACCGCCTGCGCACCGCTCGAATCCTCGGGAATGTAAAGCGCTAAAACGCCCGCGTCGTCCGCGCCGCCGCGCTTTTCAAGACTGTCGGCCAAAATTGCCGCGACGAGCTGCTGGGGATCGTGCCCCTCCCAGCCCGCAAGCAGGTTTTGCAGCCACTCGTCGTCCAAGCTGTCGGCCACGCCGTCGGAGAGCATCACGAGAAAGCATCCGGGAGACAGCTTGATATGCGTCGCCTCCGGCGGAGGCGAGCCCTCCTGCAAGCCCGCGGGCAGGCACGAGCAGGTCACGCGGCGCACCGTGCCGCCGCGCTTTAAGTAGCTCGGCGCCGCGCCGTATTTGTAGAGCTCGCCCTCAAGCGTCTGGAGCGAGAGCGTCAGAAGATCGACCGTCGTAAAGCTGTCGGTCGACTCGGCGCGAAGAGAGAGCGCGCTGTTGAGCGTCTTGAGCGCGGGCGGCGCGTCGATGCCCGCGCGCAGAAAGCGCTCCAACAGCCGCGCGGCCATCGACGATTCGCGCTGCGCGGCCTCGCCGCAGCCCATGCCGTCAGAGAGCAGCAGGCAGAGCGTGCCGTCCTCGGTCTCAAAGTACACGGCGCTGTCGCCGCTCACGCGTTCCCCGCGCTTGGGGCGCAGCGAAAGGCCAATTTCATAAGAGTGCACCGGCTGCGTCGACACGGGGCGCAGCGCGCCGTCCGCCGCGCTCTGCATCAGCTCTGAGAGCTGGGCGTACTGCGACGCGGCCTTCGCGCGGTCATCCTCCAGCAGCCGCCGGTACTGCCGCCGCAGAAGATACGCGCGCAGCTCGCCGTTCACGGCGGAGAGAAATGACGAAAAATGGATGCATCGCTCGGAAAAGTACGAGGGGAAGTCCTCGCCTCTGCCCTGCCCGCGGCGCAGCAGCGCCGCCGTCGCGTCGTTGAGCGCGGTGTAGGTTCGCTGATACTCCTTTTCCCAGCAGTAGTCGCACAGCGCGCAGCCGCGGCAGACCTTTTCCGCCGCGCGGTCGAAGATGGCGGCGGGATTTTCCTCCGTCAGCGTGCGCGGACGGGCGATGCTGTCATATAGCTCGCGCAGTGCCGCGGCGGAGGCCGCAATCTTTCTGCGCACGGCGGCGTCCTCCTGTGCGGCCTCGTCGCTGCAAAGGCGCTTGCCGCGCAGGAACCGCGACGGGATCAGCAGGAATAGCAGCGTCGCCGCCAGTCCCTCGTAGAGCAGCACGAGCCCTGCGTGCGCGTTCATCGGCAGGGCAAAGCACAGGATGCTCAGCGCGAACCACAGCGCCGAGACCACGCGGTTGCCCCGCGCCGTGACATTCACCAGCACCGCGGAAAACGCGTACGACGCCGCGTGGACAAAGCTGCCGCCCCCCGCGCCAAGGTCCATCCCCAGCCCGATGCACAGCGCCGCCGGAATGGCAAACGCGCTGCCGCGCTCGAACGCGAAGAGCAGCACCGCCAGCATCGAGAGGATGCGCCCCGGCGCAAAGCCGTCCGCCGTTTCGAACGAGGACGCGGCCATCAGCACGCCGAGCAGGATGAAAAGCGGCGCGTAGGGGTGGTCCGCCTTTTCCTTGTCGCCCGTCGACAAGAGCGCACGGCCGCTCATCGCGCCGAGCGCGCACAGCAGCAGCGCCATCAGGCAGTTCGCCGCCTCGCCCACGCCGTCGCGCAGGACGTAGACGAACTCGACGGAGAACATCATTCCCGCGCACAGCAGCGGCAGAAACGCGCGCTTTTTGTAGATCTTCAAATCGAAAAACGCGTTGTTCGCCGTAAAGATCAGAACGCCCGCGGCAAAGGTCCGCAGCGCGTGCGAAAACGGCAGAAACAGTATCGCTCCCGCCGACGCGCCGACGAGCGCGCTCACCCCCCGCAATCCCGCGCCCGATGCGCCGATCATGCCGAGTGCGAGCGGCGCGTAGCCGCCGAACACCTGCGCGCCCGCAAGCGCGAACGACAGCGCAAAGCGCAGCACGCAGTCGATGACCTTTCCGGACCATTCCTTGCTTTTGAGCAGCTCGATCACCCTCACAGCCTGTCCCTCCCTGTGCGTCAATTCATCGTGTGGGGATTATTGTAAACGAACAGGGAGAAAAAGCCTGTCGGGAAATAAAGGCGCAAAAAAAGAACCGGCAGTTTTGAAAACTGCCGGTTCTCTCGTTCACTTCGCTGCTTATTTGACGATCATCTCCGCCTCGCGGGCGTTTTTTGCGATCATGTCGTGCAGCTCCTGCGTGGAGGAGAATTTCTTCTCCTCGCGCAGGTAGTCGAAAAAGTCGAGCTGTAATTTCTGCCCGTACAGGTCGCCGTCGAAGCCGACAAGATACGTCTCGATCGTCACGGTGTTCTTGTCGCTCACCGTCGGCCGCACGCCGACGTTCGTCACGCCCACGCGCGTCTCGCCGTTTGGCAGATGCGCGCGCGTGGCGTACACGCCGCGCTTCAAGGCGATGATGTGCTCGTCGGGGATGAGGTTTGCCGTCGGGAAAAGGGACTTTTTC
>CALAAN010000224.1 GCA_937884915.1 uncultured Oscillibacter sp. | reverse complement strand
CTGCTGCAAAAATGCCTTCTGGCCGCTCGTGGTGCAAAGCATGAGTTTATTGCCGGTGGTGGAGGAAAGGTTCAGCTGGCCGAAAGAGCTCTGGAAATAAAGATAGTCCTGTCCATCGTTGAAGGAAAAGTCGGCGTCAAAAATCAAATCATTCTGCGGCATATAGCTCGTCGTCTCCAACGGCAGGAGGTTTTGCAGCGAGCGGCGGAATTTCTTCTGCGAAAGAAGCTCAATCAGCGTCTCTGTGCGCTCCTCGCCGCGCAGCCATTTCGAGCTTTCCACGCTGCGGCCGGGCTCGTCGATGGAGACCGTAAGGTAATCAGTGTATACCAAATCGCTCTGCGTGATGTCCAGCCCAAACATTGCCTCGAGCGTCATCGGCCGCGTGTAGATCAAGGCTGCAAGGACGAGAACAGCTAGAATGCCGGGGGGAGAAGCCGTTTTTCCTTCATGGGGAGACCTCCTCAAAAGTTCTTCTATTCTCTTAGACGCAGAAAATGCAGAAAAGTGTCACGATTTTGTAGACTTTTTTCAATGAGGCATGGAACAGGGTACAACTACAACATAACATGAAAGGCTGCGCTTTGCAAGTTTGCAGGCGCAGCCTTTCAGAAAAATTAAGAAGTGGATCATCCCCGTCCGCGGCCGATCAGGCAGCAGAGCAGGAACGCCGCGAGGTCGCAGACGACGACCGTTGCGCCCACGGGGGTGGAGAGAAGATACGACCCCGTGAGGCCGAGGCAGAAGCACACGACCGAGAGCCCCGCGGCAAAGCACACAACAGAGCGGAAGCTCTTGAAGACCCGCATCGCGGACAGCGCGGGGAAGATGATGAGGCTCGAGAGCAGCATCGCGCCCATCATGCGCATGCCGAGCACGACGGTGAGCGCCGTCAAGACGGATAAGATCGTCTTGTACGTGCAGACATGCACGCCCGTCGCGCGGGCGAAGGGCTCGTCGAACGTGACGGAAAAGAGCTTGTGGTAGAAGAGGACATAGAGCGCGAGCACGCAGAGCGCGAGCGTGACGCTCAGAATGACGTCCGAGCGCGACATCGCGAGGATGCTGCCGAACATATAGCTGTCGACGTCCGTGGTCATGCCGGTCGTGAGCGAGGTGACGATGACGCCGATGGCGAGCGCCGAGGCCGAGAACACCGCGATCATCGCGTCCGCGCCGACGCGGCTCTTTTCCGCGACGTGCATCAGCGCGAACGCCGCGATGACGACGACGGGGATGGAGAACCACAGCGGCGCGAAGCCGCACGCCACCGCGACCGACAGCGCGCCGAACGACACGTGGCTCAGCCCGTCGCCGATCATGGAGTAGCGCTTCAAAACGAGCGGCACGCCGAGCAGCGACGCGCACAGCGAGACCAGAATGCCGACGACAAACGCGCGCACAATGAAGGGGTAGGCAAACATTGAAAGAAGCAGCTTCATGCTCTGTCACCTCCAAACCGTTTGCCGGCGGGCGAAGACAGAAACTCGCTCACCGTGCCGTAAAAGCAGCCCGCGCGATCGACGCAGAGGATGTGCCTGGCCTCGCGCAGGGCGTTTTCGATGTCGTGCGTGACCATGATGATGGCCATGCCCTCGCGCTCGTTCAAATAGCGCAGCGTTTTGTAAAGGTCCTGCATGCTCGCGGGGTCGAGGCCCGTGACCGGCTCGTCGAGAATGAGCAGGTCGTTCGCCGCGCACAGGGCGCGCGCGAGCAGCACGCGCTGCTGCTGTCCGCCTGAAAGCTCGCGGTAGCACTTGTCCTTTAATTCCAGCACACCGAGCTTGCCAAGGTTCATCAAGGCCGTCGAGCGTTCTTCCGCCGTGTAGAAAAAGCGCGCGCGGCGGTTCGAGAAGCCCGAGAGCACGACCTCCGTGACTGTTGCGGGAAAGTCGCGCTGCGTGGGCGTCTGCTGGGGCAGATACCCGAGCCGTCCCTCACGCTGGGCGGGACAGTCGATCCTGCCCGCGAGGGGCGGGAGAAGTCCGAGCAGCGAGCGCAGCAGCGTCGATTTGCCGCTGCCGTTCTCGCCGACGATGCAGAGGTAGTCCCCCGCGCGGACAGTGAGAGTCAGATGCTCCAGGAGCGGTTTGTGCTCGTAGCCGAGCGTGACGTCCTCGCACGCGAGGACGATGGGCGATTCGTTCATTCGCTGAGCCCCTTTCTGAGTGCTTCGTAGTTGCGCTCCATGAGCGTGAGGTAGGTCTCGCCCGCGTCAAAGTCCGCGCGCGAGACGGTCTGCATCGAATACAGGGTGTCGACCGCCGCGCCGGTGCACTCGCTCACCACGGCGGCGACCTTTTTCGTGCCGAAGTCGATGGTGTAGACCACGGGGATGTTCTCGTCCTCCACCTTGTCGATGAGGTACTTGATGGTGGCGAGCGACAGCTCGGTGTCGCCCGAGCAGCCGTGGAACGCCGCGCGGTAGTCGAGGCCGAATTCGCGGCAGAAGTAGAGCATCGGGAAGCGGTCGGCAAAGACTAAGAGCCTGCGCGGCGCGCTTTCGCAGAGAGCGGCAAAACGCGTGTCGAGTTCTTCGATCTGCGCGCAGTAGTCGTCGCAGTTTGCGCGGTAGAAGTTTTCGTTTGCGGGATCGGCCTTGCAGATCGCGTCGCAGACCGCGCGGCAGAGGACAATGGCATTTTTCGGCGACGTCCAGATGTGCTCGTCGTATTCGACCTCGTCGCTGTCGTGCTCGTCCTCGTGGTCGTGGTCATCATGCTCATCGTGGTCGTGGTCATCGTGGCTGCCGTGCGCATGGTCGTGGTCATGATCGTCCGCGCCCTGCATGCCCTCGACATATTCCTCGTCGAGTGCGTCGACATAGTCCATCATGCGCGCGACGACGGCGATGTTCTCACCCGCAGCGTCGAGCATGCTGTCGACCCAGTATTCGCCCTCGCCGCCGTTGTAGAGGAAGACGTCAGACTCGGAAATCGTCACAGCGTCGAGCGGCGTCGGCTCGAAGCTGTGCGCCTCGCGCCCCGGCGAGAGCAGGAGCGTCACGTCCGCGCGGTCACCCACGATGGCGCGGGCAAAGTCATAGTAGGGGAAAAGCGTCGCGACGATTTGAATTTTGCCATCGTCCGCCTTTTCCGCAGGCGCGGCGCAGGCGGCGAGCGAAAAGACCAGCGCGAGCGCCAACAGGAAAGAAATGATGCGTTTCATGCGCCCTCCTGACACTCGCGGCACAGGCCGTAGAACATCGTCTTGCGGGGATTGATGGAAAAGCCGTGCTCGCGCTCCAAATGCTCGTAGAGCGGAGAAAGACGGTGGCAGTCGAGATGCACGATGCGCCCGCAGCGCTCGCACTTGAAGAGGCAGCAGTCCGACGCGCAGCCGTGGGTGCAGAACTGATAGTACGCGCCCTCGTCCGTCGTGACCTTGTGGACGCTGCCCTGCCGCTCGAGCTTTTCAAGCTGCCGGTACACCGTCGCGATGCCGATGTGCTCGCCCTGCTCGCGCAGCGCATCGACGATCGCCGCCGCGCTGACCGGCGAGTCCGCGCGGGCGGAAAGGCAGTCGAGCACCGCCTTTTGCTGTTTGGTCGTATAGGTCGCCATAGTGGCCTCCTGAATTTAAAAATGAAAATCAATTTCAAATTATAACCAAAAATTTTCGCCTGTCAAGTATTTTGTGCAGGCAAATCTTGCCATTTTCCGGTAAAAATGGTAAATTTAAGGCGAAAGTATTGGAAGTGAGAGACTGCGTACAAGAAGAACATCCTGTGGAAAAAGAAAGGAGAGCCCGCATGAACTGCCCCTACTGTGCAAAAGAAATGGAGACCGGCTACCTGCGCGGCGGCAACGGCTACGAGCTTCTGTGGACCGAAGAGCCGTTCAAGATGACCTCCCTCCCGACCGGAAACGACTTCTTCGTCTGCAAAGCATCAGATGTCTACCGTCCCATCGCCCACCTCTGCCGCGCCTGCGGCAAGATCATCCTGGACATCAAAAAATAAAGAAAGCGCCGCGGCCTAAAGCCCACGGCGCTTTCCACAGAGATCTATCATGCCGCATTCGCCGCACCGCGGCGAACAGGCCT
>CALAAN010000223.1 GCA_937884915.1 uncultured Oscillibacter sp. | reverse complement strand
CAGCCTGCGCCGCTCCCGCCTTAAAATTATTTTGCTCTATTTGCACCATGTTTTGTAGTTTACACAGAATTTAGGATTGGCCCGAGCTCACGTCCCAGAACCGCGCGATGAGCTTTGCGACCGTCGACTTGCCGCCGCCGGACGGGCCGACGAGCGCGGTGAAGCTTCCCGCCGGAAGCGTCAGGCCAACGCCGTGCAGCACCTCGTCCTTTTTGTCTCCGGTGTAGGAAAAATGCACGTTTTGAAGCTTTACGTCGGTGCGCTCGATCTTCGCGCGCTGCGCAGGCTCGGGAAGAGACGGCATCTCTAAAAATTCCTCGAGATTTTCGACCGTGAATTTGACCTGCTGCATATTCTCGGAAAAAACCTCGAGCTTGGCAAGCGAGCCGACCATTGAAAATGACAGCATCACGGCCAGCGCAGCCTCGGGCGCTTCGATTTTGCCGCTGCTTGCCAGCGCCAGCGCCACGGGAAGGGTTCCGATGAGCGTCGACGAGAACAGCGCGAAGCTGAGCTTCATGGTCGCAAACGTCGAAGAGAGCCATTTGACGACGAACACGCGGAAATCGTTGATCGCCGCGGCGTATTTTGCGTAGCTCACACCGGCCCGGCCGAAGGCCTTGATGACCTCGATGCCCTCGGCGTACTCGACGATGGTGCTGTTCATGTAGTTGGCGGCGTGGTCGCACTTGTCAAAATTTTTGCCGCTGATCTTGAATGTCAGGCCCATGCTGAAAACGCTCAGGGGGAACGTGACGAGGCTGGCCAGCGCCAGACGCCAGTCGATGCACAAAAGGGCGATGATGCTCACGACCGACAAAACAACGGACGCGAGCAGCTGCGTTTCCTCTCCTCTTGCATAGGCGAAGAGCGAGGCCGTCCAGCTTTTCTTCTGTTCTTCCATTCGAAGGCCTCTTTCCTGATGGGTTTCTATCGAAACAGGGAAGCCCTCTCGATTTTACGGTTAGAAAGCTCTAATTGCAGTTCGTGAACTCTAACTCCTGTAGGAAACAGAATGGGGGGCCTCTTACGAGGCTTGTCCCATGATCTTCAGCCACCCCGCGGTGTAAAAGTCGCCGAGCGCTTCGATATAGTGCAGCGCGTCGGAAAGCGGCATATCGTGGACGATGATCTCGCAGTAGGCGTTCATCATGCCGGTGACGAGCATATGCTCCAGGCGCGGATCGATCCCCGGCACGGTTTTGCCCATCGAGCGCAGCACATCGCAGTAGCGCTCCGTGGCCGTGACCTCCATCGAAACAAGCTCGTCAATGAGCCCCGCATACGGCGTTCCTTCGGCGCACTCCAGGATCAGGTGAAACACCGTCCGCCGCGCGTCCATGTAGAGCAGAAGCTCGTGCATACACGCTTTTCCGGCGTCTGCCATCTGCACGACCTGCTGCTCGGGCGGCAGCGTTTCAAAGCCGAAAACCGCGTCACGATAGGCGTCCAGCACGTGGCGGTAGGCTTCGTCTACCAGCGCGGCAAAAAGCGCCTCCTTGCGGTCATAATAGCCGTAAAATGCGCCCGTGGTGACGCCCGCCTGCTTGACGATCTGGCGAAGCGAGGCGGACGGATAGCCCTTTTCCAGAAATTCCGCCGTCGCCGCGGCGTTTCCTGCCTCCCATGAAAGGAGAGATGCCCCGAAGGGGCGAAGGGGTTTTATGGAACTGCCGTGCGCGGCGGTCGGTCAGCTAAATCTCACTTAATCTGAAAAGTATTGCTGCCGTCTGCGCTCTTGTGAGCTTGCCCTTGGGCAGAAATGCGCCGTTTGTGCCCTGCAAGATGCCCTCCTGCGTGCACAGCGCGACGCCGTTTACCGCCCACGAGGAGATGCGCGGCTGGTCTTTGTAATCGCTCGGCTGGACATCTGCACTGGCTAACCCCAGCGCCGTTAAGTACCGGGCCACGACGGTCGCCATCTGCTCGCGCGTGAGCTTGTCGTCGGGCAGGAACGAGCCGTTCGAGCCGTCCATGAGCCCGGCGTCATAGGCCCATTTGACGTAAGGGGCGAGGGGACTGTCGTTGTCCACATCGCGGTAGCCGGTATCGCTTGAGGCCTTGTAGCTCTCGTCGATGCCGCAGAATTTGGCAAGGCACGTCACGAATTCGCCGCGCGTGATGGGCTTGTTGGGCCGGACGCGGCCGTCTTCTTCATAGTCGAGATAGCCGTGGCTGAGACAGAACGCGAGCGCGTCATAGGCCCAGTGCTGCGAGAGCTTGCTTTCGTCAAAATAGCCGCTTCCGGCCTCGTCAACGTCTAAATTCACGCCGGTGTTTTTCGCGTCGTAATACATGACGCCCTTCTCCGGCGTGATGCCGCGGCGCAGCAGAAGATCGCGCACGGTGACGAATTCATAGCCCTGCGCCAGAAGCTTGTCGATCGCGGCCAGGGCGCCTTCTACGCTCGTTTTGTAGATATCGTGCACGAGGATGATGGCCCCGTCGTAGCTTCCGGCGAGAATATTCCGACACACGGTGTCCGCATTATGGTACTTCCAGTCCTCGGGGTCGACCGACCAGTTGATGAGCGGCGCGGTCGCCTGAGCGCGGACGGTCTGATTTGCGTTTCCGTAGGGCGGGCGGATGTAGGCAGGATCGTCGCCTCCGGCGGCGGTGATGAGCGCCTGCGTCTGGCGGATCTCGCTGGCGATTTTACTGGCGGACAGGGTGTTGAGGTTTTCGTGGTTCTGCGTGTGGCTGGCCAGCTGATGGCCCTCCGCGACCATGCGCTTGAGCGTTTCGGGATAGCTTGCGGCGCGGTAGCCGGAGACGAAGAACGTCGCCTTCACGTCCCGCGCGGCCAGCTCGTCGAGAAGCGTGCTCGTATACGCGCCGGGGCCGTCGTCAAAGGTGATGGCAATGAGCTTGCCGGTATGATCCGACGCAAACGCCGGAACGCTGAACCCGAGCAAAAGAACCAGCGCCAGCAAGGCGCAGAAGAAGTTTCGTTTTTTCATGGTCTCATCTCCTTATCGATCGAAGCCATCATATCACAAAAAAGCGCCATTTTGCGGTTTCTTCAGAAAATTTAAGAGAATCGAAAGAGGCTGCGGGCAAATTGTGACCAAACTGTGAACGAAAACCACATTCTTTATGAACGATTGGCACTCTCCTATTGACAGCGCCAATCCCGGGTGTATACTGAGGCTGTTCCTGAGGAAGAGAGTGATCCGGAAGGAGCGAAAAGATAACTTTGATTTGGCAGCAGAAAGCAGCCGCCGCGCAGAAACCCGCACGGAGACCGAAGAGGGAATGGAGGAATGTTTTATGTTGCCCAGCATTTTTGGTGAAAATTTGTTTGATGATTTCTTTGCAGATCCGTTTGAAATACATCTGATGCCGCAGGGCTGCAGCCCGCTGTACGGCAAGCACACAAAAAATATGATGAAGACCGACGTGCGCGAGACGGAAAACAGCTATGAGCTTGACATCGATCTTCCGGGCTTTAAGAAGGATGAGGTCGATCTGGAGCTCAAGGACGGCTATCTGACCATCTCGGCAGACAAGCAGCTTGACAAGAACGAAAAGGACAACGAGGGCCGCTACATCCGGCAGGAGCGCTGGAGCGGTTCTTGCAGCAGAAGCTTTTATGTCGGCGAGAATGTCGAGCCTGCGGACGTGAAGGCAAAATTTGAAGACGGCATTCTGCGCATCGCCCTTCCGAAGCAGGAGGCCAAACAGCTCCCGGCCACGACCGCGATCGCCATTGAATAACCAATCCATCGAGCGCCCCGCTTTCTCAGAAAGCGGGGCGCTTTTTTTGCTGGCCAAACGGGATTTCTGTGCTATAATGAGCGCATAAACACGCCGGACATTTGCCGGCGAGAATATGGAGGCTATCATGCAGGGATATCTGGAAAAGAATTTTACATTGACGCCCGACTACTGCGACGCCCGGGCGGGACTTTCACCCTACGGCGCGTTCACGATCTTTCAGGCCATCGCGACCGAGCACGCGGAATTGATCGGCGTCGGCGGCGCGGCGATGGCAAAGCGCGGGGAGTTCTGGCTGACGGTGCACAGCCGCGTCGACTTTTTCG
>CALAAN010000222.1 GCA_937884915.1 uncultured Oscillibacter sp. | reverse complement strand
ATGCCGCTCTTGCGGATCTTCATCGGGTCGAGACCGACGAGCTCCTTTTCCTTGCCGCTGTCGGGCGGATAGAACGTGACGTGGCCGGAGGCGACAGGGTAGAGACCTGCAATGGATTCAAGAAGCTCGCGCTGGCCGCTGCCTGCGACGCCCGCGATGCCGAGCACCTCACCTGCGTTGATGGTGAAGCTGACGTCATCCAGACGCTTGACGCCGAGCTCGTCGTAAGCCGTCAGTCCTTCGATGACGAGGCGCTTTTCAACGTCCTTCGGCTCGGGGCGGCTGATGTTCAGGCTCACCGTGTGGCCGACCATCATGTCGGTCAGCGACTGCTGGTCAGCGTCCTTCGTGGCGACGTCGCCAACGTATTCGCCCTTGCGCAGCACGGCCACGCGGTCGGACACGTCGAGCACCTCGTGCAGTTTGTGCGTGATGATGATGAGGGACTTGCCGTCGGCCTTCATGTTGCGCATGATGGCAAAGAGCTTGTCCGTCTCCTGCGGGGTGAGCACTGCGGTCGGCTCGTCCAGAATGAGGATGTCCGCCCCGCGGTAGAGCACCTTGACGATCTCGACGGTCTGCTTCTGCGAAACGGACATGTCGTAGATCTTCTGGTTGGGGTCAATATCGAACCCGTATTTGTCGCAGATCTCTTTGACCTTTTTGCTGGCTTCGGCAATGTCGAGCTTGCCCTCAAGGCCGAGGATGATATTTTCCGTTGCGGTGAAAAGATCGACGAGCTTGAAGTGCTGGTGGATCATACCGATGCCGTGTTCGAACGCATCCTTGGGGGAGGCGATCGTGACGGGTTCGCCGTGAATGTAGATTTGCCCCTCGTCGGGGAAATAGATGCCGGAGAGCATGTTCATCAGCGTCGTCTTGCCGCTGCCGTTTTCGCCGAGCAGCGACAGGATCTCGCCCTCGTGCAGCTCAAGGCTGATGGCGTTGTTCGCCACCACTTTGCCGAACCGCTTCGTGACATTCTCCATTTTAACTGCGCATGCAGTTCCCAAGGCGGTCACCCCTTTTTCCGCTGGAGGGCACAGGAAGAAAGCCCCACAGCATTGTATTTGTATATGGTATATATTAGCATAATTGAACGGCGTTGTAAATGTAAACACAAAAAAATTTAGAAGCGTACAAAAATTTTTAGCAAAATAGCGAAAAGTGCCATAAAAAGAAAAAAGATATCGAGCTGCCCGAAGGCAGCCCGATATGTAGTAGCAGAAACAATTAGCCGAAATTAGTATCCAGCAGATCAATGCCGTCGATCATGAGCTGGAAGTACGGGGCGGAACGGGCGGTGGACTCGGACAGATAACCGTCCTGGACAACCTCGGTGTCGGGTGTGTAGTCGGGATCAGTGTCGACGTCAGCCATGTAAGAGGTGACAGGCTGGCCGTCCACGGTGAAGGTGGAGCAGTCGAAGACGTGGAGCTCGCCGCTCTCGAGCTTGGCGGTCGCGTCGGCAATGGCCTCAGCAGTGCCCTCGGCAGCAACGTTCTCGTTCAGGTCGGTCAGCACGACAGAGCCAGTAGCAAGGGTGCCGGTCCAGTCAGCGTCGATGGCCTCGCCGTTCATGGCAGCCTTGATGGCATACTCATAGTAGGGAGCCCAGTCGATGCGGGAGGAGATCAGATAGGTGTTGGGGCAGGCGGCCTCGGTGGAACCGTTGTAGGAAACGTCGGGAACACCGGCGGTCTCGCAAGCGGTGGGAGCGCCCATGGAGTCGGCGTGCTGGCTGATGAGCTTGCAGCCGTTCTTGATGAGCTTCTGTGCGCCTTCTTTCTCGGCGGTCTCGTCATACCAGCTGCCGGTGAAAGTGACTTCCATCGTGGCAGTGGGGCAGACGGAGCGGGCGCCCAGGAAGAAGGAGGTGTAGCCGGAGATGACCTCGG
>CALAAN010000221.1 GCA_937884915.1 uncultured Oscillibacter sp. | reverse complement strand
GGCGTGCTGAAGCCCGGCGCGGCGGCGGACATCATCGTCATGGATTATAAGCCGTTCACCCCGTTCTCCGACGAGAATATCGACGGCCACATGATTTTCGGCATGACAGGCCGCCAGGTTGAGACCACCATCGCCGCCGGCAAGACCCTCATGCTCGACCGCCAGCTTATCGGCATCGACGAAGAAGCCGAAAACGCACACATCCTCGAAGCAGCCAAGAAGCTCTGGGGCGACCTGAATCATCGCAAGTATTAAGCCATTACAGCGTAGCATTTTCAATCTCTTGACAACATCTCTTCCGTCTCCACCCGCACGACTTTCCCGCTCTTGACAGCATAGACTTCTACTTACATCCATCCAGCGGCAGCGGAGACAGAAGCAGCTCAAATCGTAACGATCCAAACGCCATCGTTTCTTGCAAAAGGGAAATTCACCCCCGCGCACCCCATTTTTTTCTCTGGGGGTTCAAAAGGGGCCATTCTCTTTTGCAAAGAGAATGGCCCCTTTGACTTCCCGCCGCAGCCACTGCGGCACCGCCGGAGGCCCGTGCCTCCACTTCCCCGCCGCCTTCGCGGCATTCAAACGAAAGGAGCACCCCCTTATGTCTGAAAAAATGTATCCCATCCCGTTCGACTCTCTGATGAACTGGGTCACGACCGAATACGCCCAGTGCGGCGACGTGTTCGGCGTTCATAAGCACTATCACGCCGACGGCAAGACGCTGCCGATCTTCGGCGAGCGCATCGAAACGCCGTTCGGCCCCGCCGCCGGCCCCAACAGCCAGCTCGCGCAGAACATCATCGCGGCCTACGCCGCGGGCGCGCGCTTTTTTGAGGTCAAGACCGTCCAGAAGATGGACGGCGCGGAGCTCGCCGCCTGCGTGCCCCGCCCCTGCATCCTCGCCGCCGACGAGGGCTATAACCAGGAGTGGTCGACCGAGCTGACCGTGGCGCAGGCGCAGGACGAGTACATCAAGGCCTGGTGCGCACTCAAGGTCATGAGCAAGGTCTATGGCTTTGGCGATCCCGACGGGTTCGTCTTCAACATGTCCGTCGGCTATGACTTGGAGGGCATCAAGGGCCGCAAGGTCAACACCTACATCAACAACATGATGGACGCAAGCAGGACCGCTCAGTTCAAGGAGTGCAAGAAGGTCCTGACCGAGATGTTCCCCGAGGAGAAAGACTTCATCGCGTCGATCTCCCCCAACGTCTCGCGCTCCGTCACGCTCTCCACGCTCCACGGCTGCCCGCCGCAGGAGATCGAACGCATCGCAACCTATCTTTTAAAGGACAAGCACCTGCACACGTTCGTCAAGTGCAACCCGACCATCCTCGGCTATAAGACCGCGCGCAGCATCCTCGACTCCATGGGCTATGACTACATCGTTTTCGACGAGCACCACTTCAACGAGGACCTCCAGTGGGAGGACGCTGTTCCGATGTTCGAGCGGCTGCAAAAGCTTGCGGACAAGCAGGGCCTCGAATTCGGCCTCAAGCTCTCCAACACCTTCCCCGTTGACACGACGCGCGGCGAGCTTCCCAACGACGAGATGTACATGTCCGGCCG
>CALAAN010000220.1 GCA_937884915.1 uncultured Oscillibacter sp. | reverse complement strand
GCTCGATGATCGAAATGGTCTCCATCGTGGCCTCGCCCTCGAGCACCTGCTCCATCAGCGCAGAAAGCTGACCTAAGCCGATGCGGCAGGGAACGCACTTGCCGCACGTCTGCGCGTGGCAGAGGTCCAGGAAGCTCTTTGCAAGGTCTACCGGACACAGCCCCGGAGGGCTTGCGGCGATACGCCGCTCCACATCGCGGTACAGCCCGTCGATAACGGTCTGCGCATGGGAGGGCGTCATGATATCGAGTCTTGACACTGCTATTTTCTCCTTTCACTGCTTGCCATCAGTGTAGTATCGGCCGGCAGAACAAATGCACGTGTCCCGCCGCCTGATGTCAACATCTATAAATAGATGTTATCTATAATAAACGTTGAGCATTCCGTTTTCAATAGTCAATGCGGATTTTTTGTCATATTTTTGCATTTCACTCCATTTGGCTAACAAAGAAAAGCGAGGGCAGCTGCCCCCGCTTTCAATTTCCTGTTTTTCCGGTTTATTTGCCGCGGATCTCGTCAAAGGTATCGGTGATGGCCGTCTCCGGCGCGGGCGTTGCGAGCGAGACGGCCACGATCGCGACGCACGCCGCAAGGAACGCGGGAAGCAGCTCGTAGATGGCCCACGCGCCGCCCATCGGCGCGATGAGATACTTCCAGATGAAGACCACCGCGCCGCCGGTGATCATGCCCGCAAGCGCGCCCTGCTTGTTCGCGCGCTTCCAGAAAAGCGAGAAGAGCATCACGGGGCCGAACGCCGCGCCAAAGCCCGCCCATGCGAACGAAACGACACGGAACACGGAGCTGTTGGGGTCCCAGGCAAGCACCATGCCGATGATGGCGATGCAGATGACCGTGGTGCGCGCGGCGAGCATCGTCGTGCGCTGGTTCATCTTCATGCCGAACGAGTGCTGCATGAGATCCTGCGACACGCTGGACGCCGCGGCCAACAGCTGCGAGTCCGCGGTCGACATCGTCGCAGCCAGAATGCCCGAGAGGATGATGCCCGCCATGACGGCGAGCAGCACGCCGTGGCGGCTCATCAGGTCTGCAAGCTTGATGATAATCGTTTCGGACTCTGCGCTCGTCGTCAGGAAAGGCACCTTGCCCGCGACGGACACGCTGTAGCCGATGACGCCGATGCACACGGCGATGAACATCGAGATGACGACCCAGATCGTCGCGATGCGGCGGGACTGGTTGAGCTCCTTTTCCTCGCGGATGGCCATAAAGCGCAGCAGGATGTGCGGCATACCGAAGTAGCCGAGGCCCCACGCGAGCGTGGAGACGATGCTCAGCGCGCTGTACGTCGAGGCTGTGCCGGTCGCGGCATCGTAGCCCTGCGTCATGTTGAGATAGCCCGGCAGCGCGCGGGCGTTGTCGATGACCGTGTCCAGTCCGCCCGCCTGCTGCACGCCGAAGCATACGATGACGATGAGCGCGATGGTCATGAAGATGGACTGGATGAGGTCGGTAAACGAAACGGCCATAAAGCCGCCCATCACCGTGTACAGCACGACCACGATGCCGCCGACGATCATCGCCGTGTGGTACTCCACACCAAAGAGGCTGTTGAAGAGCGTGCCGATGGCCTTAAAGCCGGACGCCGTGTAGGGGATGAAGAAAATAAGGATGACGACCGCCGCGATGCAGGAGAGCAGGTGCTTCTGATCGCCGAAGCGGCGGGCGAAAAAGTCAGGGATCGTGATGGCGCCGAGCTTGGCCGAATAGCGGCGCAGGCGGCGCGCGATGATCAGCCAGTTGAGATACGTGCCAAGGGCCAGACCGATGGCCGTCCACGTCACCTCCGGCAGTCCGCAGAGGTAGGCAAGGCCGGGCAGGCCCATCAAAAGATAGCTGCTCATGTCGCTCGCCTCAGCGCTCATGGCCGTGACGATGGGGCCCATCTTGCGGCCGCCGAGGTAGAAGTCGTCCGAGCCTCCGCCGCTGCCCTTCTTGCCAAAATACACGCCGACGAACACCATCGCGGCGAGATAGAGAACGATGGTCACAATAATAATGATCTGTGCGCTTGTCATGTGGTTTTCTCCTTCAGCTTTCGTTAAGACCTGCATAATATAGCACAAAAGAAAGCAGACGTAAATACAGAACGCCGTACAGAATAATTTCTGTACGGCGATTTAAAATTTCTAATTTTCAATTGATTTTTCTGTCTTTTTTACAGGACGATTAAATAGACTGTTTTTGAAACAAGTTTTATTTTTTGCGAAAGCCGTCTAAAAAGAGCGGCATCATCTCGCGCGCATACTGCACGAGCGAGTATTCCCCGCCGGATAGGCACCAGTCATACATCAGCCCACGCTCGAACATCGCGTAGGCCTTGACAATCTCGCTCACGGTGCGCGTGTCCATCAGCTCCCCGCGCTCCTGCCCCTGCGAAACGATCTGGCGCAGCAGGCGGTAATACGTGCGCTTGCGGTCGAGCAGGTGCTTTTCGCCCTTGGTCACGAGCTGGGAGGAAAAAAGCCGCGCCAGAAGTTCAATGGAGACCGTGTTCTCAATCGTCGTGAACAGCTCCTGGTTGAGCCAGCACAAAAGGGCGATGCAGTCCATTTCATCATGCGGCTGCTGCATCAACTCCTCGTATCGCTCGTCGAACAGCACCGAGAGGGACGAGAGCAGCGCGTCTTTGCCGTCAAAATAGTGGTAGAACGAGCCTTTCGACGTCTCCGACTCGAAGATGATCTCCTCCACCGTCGTCTCCTCATAGCCTTGCTCATAAAAGAGCTTCCACGCCGCCGAGACGATGCGCGCCTTGGTGTTGCGGCTCGATTTTTTTGCCATGTGCTCCCCTCCCCTGTTTTTGTTATTGTATCACAGCAGATCTCCCGCTGCCAAGCGTTTTGCGCTCACCCAAGATTTTTCCGCAGGAATGTGCGCGCATTTTCAAAGAAAACGCCGTCCGCGTCCTGCTGCGATACGCCGCGCGAGAGCAGATACTCGTAAAGGTCCGCCGCCTTCTCCGGCGAATCGAGGCACGGCGGCAGCGCCGCGCCGTCAAAGTCCGAGCCGAGGGCGAGGTTTTGGCACGCGCCGAGGTCGAAAAAGTGCGCCACATGGCGATAGATGTCGTCCAAGCTCTTGACCTCTCCCCCGTCGCGCAGGAACATTCCGTAGTAGTTGAGGCCGATCAGGCAGCCGCGGCGCACCATCTCTTTGATCTGCGCGTCCGTCAGGTTACGCCTGTGCGCGCAGACCGCACGGGCGTTGGAGTGCGTGGCGAGGAACGGCCTTTCCGCCGTCTTGAACACGTCCGCGAGCCCCGTGTCGTTCAGGTGCGAGACATCGATCAAAATGCCGCATCGCTCCATCTCGCGCACGGCGGCGCGGCCAAAGTCTGTCAGGCCACGGTCTGTCACGCTGCCCGAGCCGAGCTCATTTTCCCCGTTCCACGTCAGCGCCACGGCGCAGACGCCCTGGCGCTTCAGCTTCCCGATGCGCGACAAATCGCCCGCGAACGCGCTGCCGTTTTCCACGCTCAAAAAGGCTGCGATCTTGCCTGCCGCCCAGGCGTGCTCCATGTCGGAAACATTTCGGCAGGGCGACACGCGAGGCGCGAATTTCCGCATCTGGCGGTCGAAATTCGCGCAGGAATCGTCAAAAAAGTGGACAGCCTTCTCCCCGCGCAGCCCGTCGGGCACGAACACGGCGAAAAACTGCGCCCAATGGACGCCCTTCGGGATGCTCGTGAGCGACAGCGTGCGCGCGGGATCGTCGATCGTGTCGATCATGTTCGAGCCTGCGTACATGCAGTCGGTCAGCGTGTCGCAGTGAAGGTCGATGAGGGCGTAAGGGCGCATGCGGACACTTCCTTTTCCAATAAAGATCACGCTGCATTATACGCTCTTCCCGCCCGTTTCTCAACCGGCAAAGTTTAAGGAATTCTGATGATTCTTAGCGCACCCTTTACAAAGGCGCGGCAACACTGATAT
>CALAAN010000219.1 GCA_937884915.1 uncultured Oscillibacter sp. | reverse complement strand
TGCGCCAGATCGGCGCGTACATCGCGCGCATGCACTTAAAGGACGCCATCGACGTGCTGATGAACGGCGACGGCAACAACAATGCCGCGACGAGCTATACCATCGGCGATACCGGCATCGGCGGCACGAAGGGCACGCTGAGCTATGATGCGCTGCTGGGCTTCTGGTCGAAGTTTGACCCTTATACGATGAATACGCTGCTGATGGGCAACGACATGATGCTTGCGATGCTCAAGCTCTCGGAATTCCAGAACCCGCTGACGGGCCTCAACTTCCAGGGCACGGGCACGCTGTCGACCCCGCTGGGCGCAAAGCTCCTGCGCACGAGCGCGATGCCCGCGGGCAAGATCATCGGCCTTGACAAAAACTATGCGCTTGAGCGCATCTGCGGCAGCGAGGTGCTGGTCGAGTATGACAAGCTCATCGACCGCCAGCTGGAGCGCGCGGCCATCACGAGCATTTCCGGCTTTGCAAAGCCGTATCAGGAGGCCTCGAAGGTGCTGTCCTTACAGTAAAAAAGTAAGGAGGAAGGGCGAATGGCAGAGAGTATGAGCGAGCAGATCCTTGCGATCGCATGCGCGCTGAGCAAGGCGGACGAGAGCGAGAAGAGTATGCTCCAGATGATCTGCACGGCGCAGGAGGAGAGCCTTGTGCGCGCGCTGAAAGAGGGCGTCGCCAAGGAGGACTGCGAGAGCGCGTTTATCTGCGCGGCGGCGTGGCTGGCGGCGGCCGCGATGGAGAGCGCGAGAGCGGGCGGGGAGGAGGTCTCCTCCCTGAGTGCGGGTGATTTGACGGTGACGAAGCGCTCGTCTGACGAGGGGAGCAAGCGGCTGAAGCTGCTGCGCGAGCAGGCGTGGGCGCTGATGCGCCCGTATACGACGGATGGCGGGTTCTGCTTCCGCGGGGTGGAGGCATGAAGCAGGCGCTGCGCGAGGCGTTTGCGCGCTACGGGATGAGCGTTTCGGTGCTGCACGGCGGAGAGACGGCGGAGACGAAGGCGTTTTTGCAGCTCGTGAAGAGGGAGAACGGCGAGGAGCCGTTCTCTGTGACGGCGCTTGGCGCGGTGAGCGAGCAGTGCTGGCGGTACCTGGGGCCGGCGGACGTCGAGATCGCGATGGGCGACTTTGTGCAGTGCGGAGAAAAGCAGTACGTCGTGCGCGCGGCGGGGCCGTTTTATGTGGGTGAAGAGATCGCCTACTACTGGGCGATGCTGCATCCGAAGGAGGAAGAGGCATGACGGCGGTCGGACAGGTGAAGCGCGCGGTGGCCGCAGCGATCGAGGCGGCGGGCTACGCGGCAATCGAGAGCTACAGCGAGGAACAGCTCAAGCGGTATGAGACCGCGGTGGCGGCGGTCGGCACGAAGGAGACGGTGATCGAGGAGAGCGGCGCGGCCCAGTACCTGGGAGAAAAGGTCGACGAGACGACGCAGGAGACGGTCGCCGTCTACGGAAGAAAGATGCTGTTGACGCTGCTCATTGAGGTGTATGCGCCGAGGACACTGGGCGCGGCGGGCTGCGAGACCGCGGCGGAGACGGTGACGCAGGCGCTGATGACGGCGCTGCCGGAGGGGCTGAAGCTTCGGTCGCTCCAGTGGGGCAGGACCGACTGGGACAAGACGACGGGCATGTTCCGGCTGGACGCGAGTGCGAAATATGCGGCGTACTTTGTCGCGGAGACAGCGGAGGATGAGACGGTGTTTACCGATTTTGTATTGAAAGGCACGGTGAAAGAACGTGAATAGTACGATCCATGAGCGGCCGGGCGTGTATTCGTCCTATGATGCATCGAGCGTGGTGAGCGCGAGCGCTGCGGCGAAGACGATCGGCGCGGCGGCGGTGGCGACGAAGGGTACGGCCAATAAGGTGGAGCTCATCACCTCGTTTGAGGAGGGGAAGAGCGTATTCGGCGAGGATGCGAGCGGCGTGTATGGCATGAGCACGCTGCTCAAATTCCTCTTCGCCAACGGCGCGGGCGCGGTAAAGGCTGTGGCCGTGGGCGAGGACGAGAGCGAAGAGAAGGACTACGCGAGCGCGTTCGCGGCGCTCTCCGGTGAGGAAGATGTCGGCGTGATGGTGTGCGACAGCGCGGAGCAGAGCGTACATCTGCTTCTCAAGACGGCGGCGGAGGATGCGTCGGCGGCGAGACGCGAGCGCATCGCGGTCATCGGCGGTTCGGAGGAGACGGTCGCGCAGATGGTGAACCACGCGAAGGCGGTCAACAGCGAGCGCGTGGTGCTGGTGGGACCGGATATCGCGCTGGATGGCGGCGGCACGCTGAGCGCGGTGTTTGCCGCGGCGGCGGTGGCGGGCGTGATCGCGGGGAACACCGACCCGTCCGTGCCCATCAACGGCGCGGAGCTGGCGCTCTTCGGCGCGGCGGGCAAGAGACTGAGCGACAACGAGATCGACCAGCTGGTGCGCGGCGGCGTGACGCCGATCGAGACCGTGGGCGGCGTTTCCTCGCCGGTGCGCGGCATCACGACAAAGACCTCAAGCGGCGGGGCGGCGGATACGACGTGGCGCGAGCTGACGACCATTTTGATCGTGGATGAGGTCATCCCGACGATCAGAGCGGCGCTGCGTGCGCGCTTTGCCCGCAGCAAAAACACCGCGCAGAGCCGCGGGGCCATCCGCTCGCAGGTGGTGCTGGAGCTCGAAGAGATGAAGAGCCGCGAGATCGTGGACAGCTACGGCGAGGTGTTGGTGAGCGCACTTAAGAGCGACCCGACGGTGTGCCTGGTGGAGTTCAGCTTCACGGTGGCGCACGGGCTGAACCGCATCTATCTGACGGCGCACATCACGGTGTAAGGAGGGAAGAACATGGCGAATACGGTATTGCCGCTGAGCAGCGACATCTATCTCGAAGTCGACGGCAAAAAGGTGGCGGTGGTGCAGAGCTACACGACGAGAGCGACGCGTACGAGCCGCGAGATCGAGGCCTTTGGCGAAAACGAGCCGGTGGCGACGATCGCGGGCGCGAATAAGTATACGCTGGAACTGAGCCGCCTGTACGCGACGGACGAGGCCATCAGTGACGGCATCAACTTCTATGAGTTGAACGACTTTTCGCTCGTGATCTGCAAGCCGGACAAGCGCATCATCTACTCGCAGTGCCGCTGGAGCAGCATTGAAGAGGCGGGCAAGCTCGGCGATCCGGCGGCGGAGAAAGTGACGATCATCGCGCGCAAGCGCATGGAGATCGCGAGCTGATGGACGAGCGGCTGCTGAACTTTTTGGGGCGCGGGCGGGAGAAGACGGTGCGTATCGGAGAGAGAACGTGCGTGATGCGGCTGCTCTCGGCCCGCGAGACGCTTGCGCTGCGGCGCGAGATCGCACAGCTTGACTGCGCCGATGAAGAGGAGCGTGCGCTGCGTGCGAACGCGGCGCTGCTCAAAAGAAGCCTGACAGAGGGCGGAGAGGCGGCCTTTACAAGCGCGGAGGACGTCGAAAATGCGCTGAGCATCGGCGAGATCAATGAGCTGGTGCGGTGCTACGCGCTGCTCGACGGGGCGGAAAACCCGTCGAGCGAGGACGGGCGCGAGAGTGTGGAAGCGCTAAAAAAAGCATGGAGCACGCGCCCTATGAACGGCTGAAATGGCGCGTGCTCCGATATGCCGGTGCGCTGCCGAGCGAAAAGCGCGCGCAGGAGATGACGGACGCGGACTACCTCTACTGCCTTGTGCACGAGATGCTCGACCGCGAGGAGGCGATGGAGCGGCTGTGTCCCGCGTGCCGGACGCGCGCGGAGGAGGCGCGGTGCAGCATCTGCGGGGAAAAGCTGGGCGAGGCCGCGGGCGGCGGCAACGCGAGCTTTGACATGGCGCGCTTTATCCGCATGAAGGAGGGGCGAAAACCTTGAATTACATCGAATGGGCGCTGCAAAGAGGGCTGGAGCTGTGGCGCGAGCGGGAAGAGGCGCTGAAAAAGCGCCTCTCCCTTGTGCCGGAG
>CALAAN010000218.1 GCA_937884915.1 uncultured Oscillibacter sp. | reverse complement strand
ATCTACTCCATGGTCCCCGCGGAGCTGACGGACTATCAGCGCGGCGGCAAGCGTTACGGCGACGTGACCGACCTTGAGTACACCACGCAGGAAATGCTTTGCACGCAGGCGAAGGCCTTCACCAAGCATCTTGAGGCGCTGGACGGCAGCGATATCGCCGTAGAGACCGCCGCGGGTAAGTTCCTGCGCATGGAGATCGACGAGCGCGTCGTCCCCATGATGGACAAGTACCGCCTGAAGAAGTGGTGCATGGGCGCTGCGACGCTCAAGCAGATGACCGCGGCTCCCACCAAGAGCACGATTGTCGGCGATATCATGGACCTCAAGGGCAAGATGGGCGACAACCTTGTCCCCGATACCGGCCTGACGCTTTATATCTCCACGACCTACTTTGTCCTGCTCAAGCAGGCGGACGCCATCGTCGGCCTTGAGGGCATGGGAACGAAGGCCATCAAGGACGGCAGCGTCGGCACGTTCGACGGCATGAACGTCGTTCCCGTTCCGTCGAGCTGGCTGCCGACCGGCGTGTACTTCATGATCAAGGCGAAGGGCACTTCCGCCGACCCCGTGAAGCTCACGCAGTACGACGTCATCAAGAAGAGCGTCGGCTACAGCGGCCCCGTGGTGCAGGGCCTCGTTTACTACGATGCGTTCGTCATCGGCAGCAAGAACGTCGGCATCGGCGTGGCGGGCGCGAAGACCGCCGTGCTGGACGCGCCCGAGATCAGCGTGACCAGCCACGCCGCGAGCATCACCGCCGTTTCCGGCGTGACGTTCCGCTACACGTTGGACGGCACTGATCCGCGCAGCTCCACCACCGCGCAGGATTACAGCTCCGCAGTTACGCTGGCCGCCGGTCAGACGATGCGCGCCGTCGGCACCAAGGACGGCTGCGTCGGCATCGAAGCCACCAAGGACTACGAGTAAATCACTCGGAAGCCGCCAACCAAAGCGGCCAGAGCTAACCCCTCTGGCCGCTTTTTTGCAAATCACAGGAGATCAGGAGAGTTGAACGCATGGCAGCGCCTTATTACAAGAAGAAAGAGCCGACCGTCGACTTTGGCGAGCTGAACCCCAAGCAGAAGCAATTCACGCAGGCGCGCAGCCGCTACGTCGGCTACGGCGGCGCGCGAGGCGGCGGCAAGTCGCACGTGCTGCGCATTAAGGCGCTTATGGGTGCGCTGACCTATCCCGATATCCGCATTCTGATCGTCCGACGCGAGTATCCCGAGTTGGAGCAGGGCATTATCATCCCCATGCGCAAGATGGTCCCTGCCGAGCTCGCGACCTACAACGGCGGGATGCACATGTTCACCTTCTACAACGGCGCGATCATCAAATTCGGCCACTACGGCAGCGGCGACGACATCGAGTATCAGGGTCAGGAATATGACTGGATATTCATCGACGAGGCGACACAATTCACCGAAGAGCAGTTCCGCACGCTGGGCGCGTGCCTGCGCGGCGCAACGAAGATCCCGCGCCGGATGTATCTGACCTGCAACCCCGGCGGCATCGGGCACGCATGGGTCAAGCGGCTTTTCATCGACCGGGAGTATCAGGACGGCGAAAAGGAAAAGGACTACACCTTCATCCACGCGACGGTGGACGATAACCCGCAGCTGTTGGAAGCGTCGCCGGAATACAAGCAGATGCTCGACCTGCTGCCCGAGGATGTGCGCAGGGCTTGGCGTTACGGCGACTGGGACGCGCTGGCGGGCACGTTCTTCCCCGAGTTTCGCAAGGAAACGCATGTCATCGAGCCGTTTATGCGCATTCCGGCGGAATGGAAGAAGTACCGCGCATTCGACTACGGTCTCGATATGTTCGCCTGTCTCTGGATCGCGGTGGACTTTGAGGGCCGCTGCTACGTCTATCGCGAGGCACAGCAAAGCGGACTGATCGTCTCCGAGGCGGCGGCGCTGGCGCTTTCCATGACGCCTCCGGAGGAACACATCGAATTCACTATCGCGCCGCCGGATATGTGGAACCGGCAGAAGGACAGCGGTAAAAACATGGCCGAGCTGTTCGCGCAGAACGGCGTCGGTCTTCTGCGGGCGAGCAGCAACCGCGTGCAGGGCTGGGCGGCGGAAAAGGAAATGCTCAAGCCCCTGCGCGGCGAGAAGGACCGCCCCGGCCTTCTGGTGACAAGCAACTGCCGCGGGCTGATCCGAAATATCATGCTCATCCAGCATGACGAGAAAAATCCGAGCGACTGCGCGACTGAGCCGCACAACATCACGCATATCAACGACGCGCTGCGTTATTTCTGCATTACACGCACGCTGGGCGCGCAGCTGCCGGAAGCTGCGGAAGACCCGATGCCCGGCGAGGCATACGAGGACTATGACGAGGAAATGACCGGCGGCGAAATGGACGCAAGCTACCTTTCCTATGGGGGTGAATGATCTTGGCGCAGATCACGGCAAAGGACAATTCCAGCATTCTGAAAATCAAATCGTTCCTCGGTCTGAATGAGAATCCCGACGGCGATACCACGCTGAAAGTCGGCGAGATGGCCGAGATGCGAAACTTCCGCGTGACGCAGGACAAGCACCTGCAAATCCGCCCCGGCTCGAAAACGATTCTGAGCCTTGCTGACGCGCTCTCCGCGTTGAGTGAGGAAACCGCAGCAAGTGAAAGTGAAACGCGCATATACGGCGTTTGGCGCGGCATTGCGGGTACTTCTGAGCACATTCTTGCCGTGTACGGTGGGCACATTTGGGACGTTGACATCGAAAATGGCAGCGCAAGCAATAAAGGAGCCTGCCAAAGCAGCGAAACAACCTTCTTTGGCTTTGGCGGAAAGGTGTACCTGCTGAACGGGAGCGAATTCAAAAGCTGGGATGGCAGCAGCGAGACGATTTTTGAAACCGTCGATGGCTATGTGCCGCTCATCCAGACGGCCACGACGCCCAAGGGCGAGGGCACGCTTGTCGAAAGCGTGAACCGCCTGACCGGCAAGCGGCGCGTGGAGTTTTCCCCCGACGGAACCAGCAAGACATTTCAGCTGCCGGAAAAAGAAATCAACGAGGTTATCAGTGTCAAGTCCGGCGGTGAGAGCGTTACAGGCTGCACGATGGATATTGAAAAAGGCACGGTGACATTTCAGACCGCGCCCGCCGCGGGAACGAACACCGTGGAGATCGAATATCGCAAGGGTGACGGCGCGCGCAGCGATGTGACCGGCATGAAATACAGCGAGCTTTTCAACGGTGCGACGGATACTCGTGTGTTTCTCTACGGCGACGGCACAAACCGCGCCATTTACTCCGGCATTCCATACAAGACCGGTAAAGCAAGCGCAGAATATTTCCCTGATCTATACGAGCTGACGGTAGGTGAAAGCAACACGCCCCTCACAGCTCTGGTGCGTCACTATTCCCGCCTGATGGCGTTCAAGACAGACAGCGCTTGGGCAATTTTGCATGGTGAGATCAATCTTGCAGATGAAACGAGCACACCGGCTTTTTACGTTCAGCCCGTCAACCGCCAATTTGGCAACGAGGCACCCGGTCAGGTGCGATTGCTTGAAAATAACCCCCTGACCTTAGATGCGGGCAGCGTGTATCAGTGGCGCAGCGGCAGCAATTACGCAAGCTATATCTCCAACAACGAAAACAATGCCAAGCGCATCAGCGACCGCGTGGCCGCGACGCTCAAGAGCTTTGAACTGCCGAAGGTGCGCACGGCGAACATCAAGGGCAATCACGAATACTGGTTTTTATTCGGGCGGCGCGCCCTTATCCTGAACTACGCAAATGACGCGTGGTATCTCTACGAAGGGCTCCCCTTCGACCGCATTCTCGAGTGGAACGGTACGGTGCTCGGCTTTGCCGATGATGGGAAGGTCGTGGAGTTTTCCCATAAGTACCGGAACGACGACGGTGCGGCGATCAACTGCTATGCGGCGACCGGCGCGATGGATTTTGACAAGGACTGGCTGC
>CALAAN010000217.1 GCA_937884915.1 uncultured Oscillibacter sp. | reverse complement strand
GCTCCGCCCCGCGGCGCATCGCGCCGAAGACTCCGAGAACGTTGCACCGGCGGTAAATTTCGCTCAGCAGCTCGCGCACACTCAAGTGCGCCGCGCTGTTGCGCAAAGCGTTCAGCGTATCGAGAAATTCTCTGCTGTGGATGTCTTCGCTCAAAAGCAGCGCATCGTAAAAGTCGCCCGTTCTCTGCCGCGCGCGGATCTCCGCAAGTTCGTCGGGCGAAAAGCCGAAGAGCGGAGAGCGCAGCACGGCAATGAGCGGCACATCCTGGCGTGGATTGTCGATGACCTGCAAAAGCGCGAAGAGCACCGCGATCTCCATCGAGGCGAAAAAGTCCTCGCCCGTGTCGGCCGCGCAGTGGAGACCGCGCGCCTCCAGCGCGCGGCGATAGTCCAAAAGGCGCGTGCTCGGCGAGCGCATCAAAATGACAATGTCCTCCTCGCGCACGGGCCGCAGCTCTTTCGTTTTGTCATCCTGTACAGGAAATTTACTTGTCAGCATATCGCTGATATAGTCCGCGACAAACGCAGCCTCGGCCTCGCTCGCGCGCACGCGCTGCTCGCCCGTCTGCGTCGGCAGGTCGAGCAGATGGAACTCCGCACCGCACACGCCCGATTCGACGTAATTCGCGCCGAGGCGCAGCATTTCGTCCTCTCCATAGTCGAGCTCGCCCATTTCCTCGGAAAGAATGTTGCAGAAGATGAAATTCGTCGCGTCCAGCACCTCTTTGCGCGAGCGGAAGTTGCGTGAGAGCAGCAGCTTCGCGCTGTCGTGCTCCCCCGCGTCCTCCAGCGGCGGCCAGGTGTTGTAATGCTGCAAAAAGATACGCGGATCGGCCAGACGGAAACGGTAGATGCTCTGCTTGACGTCACCGACGGTGAAAAGGTTTTCTCCTTTACGCGAGATCGCGTCAAAGATGCGGTTCTGCACCTCGTTGGTGTCCTGATACTCGTCCACCATGATCTCGCGGTAGCGCGCGCTGACGATGTGCGCAAGCTCTGTCGTCGCGCCATCCTCCCTAATGAGAAGCCGAATGGCCTCGTGCTCCTGATCAGAGAAGTCGGCGGAATTTTTTCGCCGCTTTTCCTCGTTGTACCGGCGGGAAAAATCCGCCGTCAGGTCGATGAGCGCAAGCATCGCGGGCGCCATCGTGCGCAGGTCCTCCACCGCCTCGTCGGAGGAGGCGGAAAAAATCTCGGCAAAGCCCTTGACGGTCTCCTTGCAGTTATCCCACAGACTCTTCATGCGCGCTTTCATCTCGCCGCCGTCGCTGTCCTTCACCGCGGCAAGGCGTGGGAACGCGATGGTCACGCCGCGTGCGGCGTCCCAGCCCTCCGCGCTCTTCCCCTCCAGCGCTTCAAGTTGGTACGATACATCAAGGAATGCAGGCGCGTACTTCTGGTTCAGCGCGTCGTTCGCGCGCATCTCCTGTGCCGCGCGCTGCAAAAGGTTTTTGCAGTGGCGCGCCTTGCGCTGTACCTCGTTGAGCAGGATCTTGCCGTAGGGTGTGTCCTCGATCTTATCCGGCACGGCGCGCCAGAAGGCGCGCTGCGCCTCGAGCCATTTGTCCTCATATGGCTGTGCCTGCAATTTCGCGTACAGCTCAAGCACCAGGTCCTCAAGCGCGCTGTCGTCGCGTCCCGCGCCAAGCGTGTCGGCCAGCAGCGTGCCGCCGGTCGTCAAACGGTCGTAAAAATCATCCAGCGTGCGCGCGAGCACACGCTCGCGCAGCACCTGCGCTTCGTTCTCGTCCAGCACGCGGAAATCGGGCCGCAGCGCATGCCCGCGCGCGTCCTCACCGAGCAGGTGGCAGTTCTCGCGCAGGAGCGCAGTGCAGAAGGCGTCCACCGTCTTGATGTCCGCGCGGTAGACGCGCAGCATCTGCTGGCGCAGGTGGTAATTGCCTGGGTCGTGCTCCATGCGCTCAGTGAGCGCCTTGGCGATCTTGCCGCGCAGTTCACTCGCCGCGGCGCGCGTGTAGGTGATGATGAGAAAATCGTCGAGATTCGCGCCCTCGCGCTCCACATAGGAAAAGAGCCGCTCGACGAGCACCTTTGTCTTGCCCGAGCCCGCCGCCGCGGAGACAAGCAGGCTGCGTTCGCGGCTGTCCACCGCCGATCGCTGTTCGTTTGTCAGCTTTTCAGCCATTTTTGCGCGCCCCCTCTCCGTTCACTTCGTCAATGTACTGCCAGAATTCGTCGTTTTTCGTCGCCTTGATGTATTCCATGCGGTCGCTGCCGCAGCCGTTTTCAAAGTGGCACGCGCTCGCAAACTCGCAGTAGGTGCAGGCCGACTGCTGCGGCGTGCGCGCGTAGGGGTCGGCGTCGATGTTGCCCGCGAAGACCTCCTGCGTGATCTTGTGCAGGATATGGTCAACGTATTTCGAGAGCTTTCCGAGCTGCTCGGCGCTCGCCAAGCTCCCCGTCACCGCACCGTCCTTTTTCACCGCGAT
>CALAAN010000216.1 GCA_937884915.1 uncultured Oscillibacter sp. | reverse complement strand
CCGGCTCGGAGGCAGTGCTGGTGTGGGCCTGGAACACAATCAATACGTCGCGCTATCTGCACGACGTGTTTACCCATAATTACGGACAGGATCTGCAATCCCTGATCGGCGAGGCCTATGGCGACGACATCAGGCAGTCTGAGGCCATCCGCTGTATCCGCGAGGCGCTGGAGATCAGCCCTTATATCAAAACTGTCCATCAGATCAGCGTGCAGTTCGAGGGTTCGGTGCTGCACCTGTCATTCAAGGCAAAAACCATTTACGGGGAGGTAACGCTCAATGACGGAAAAATCGCCCTTTGAGAGCATGACGCCGGAAAGCATCAAATCCGAGATGCTCGGCCGTGTGATCAATGCCGGCGTCGATGTGGACGCCCGCGAAGGCAGCTATGCCAACGTGCTTTTGAGCGAGGCTGCCTACGTCATGTGGAAATACGGCCAGACGCTCAACGGCTTTATCGACATTCTCTTTCCAGGGGCCCAGAGCGGGCGGTATCTGGATCTCCACGCCGCACAGATCGGTATGACCAGGCAGCCAGGCGCAAAAGCGGAGGTGACGGTGACGTTCTCGGGCGTGGACGGCACGAAGATCCCTGCAGGGACCGTTGTGTGCACACCAAGCGCGCTGCGCTTTCTGACGACGGAAGAGGTCACCATCGCTGACGGGCTTGCCAGCGTGCTCTGCGTCGCTGAAGATATCGGCGCTGATTACAACGTGCCGGAGGCGACCGTCACGCAGATGGCGGTCAATGTCCACGGCGTGCATGGCGTGACCAACGCGTCCGCCGGTGTCGGCGGCGCAGACGAAGAGAGCGACGCGGATCTGTGGGCACGCTACCATGAGCGCCGCACGGAGCCGATCACATCCGGCAATGCTAATCACTACGTAATGTGGGCAAAAGAGGTCACAGGCGTTTCCTACGCCCGCTGCATCCCGCTGTGGAACGGCAACGGCGCCGTCAAGGTCATCATTGCCGGCGCGGACAAAAAGCCGCTGGATGACACGATCGTGACCGCCTGTGCGGAACATATTGAGGCAGAGCGCCCGATCGGCGCGACGGTGACGGTGGTTTCGGTCACGGAGGTCGAGATCCCGCTCGTTGCCAAGATCAAACTCGTCAATGGTCACAGCCTCGACGAGGTCAAAGCGGATCTTTCCACGGCGGTCAGTGCGCTGCTGGCAGCACTGCCGTTCGCCGAAGAACAGAGCGTGCCGTACAGCCGCTTCCTCGCGTGCCTTTTGCAGTGCGCGGGCGTAGCCGACTACAGCTCCTTCACTGTTAACGGAGTAAAGACGGCGCTGCAGATCGCCTCCGGTGCGATTCCCGTGCTCGGCACTGTTGATGTAACGACCTATTAAGGCGGTGCAGCATGGAAAATCGCGAAAAAGTACCTGTCCGGTACCGCAAAAACGCGCAGACGGCCGCGCTGCTCGACACGCTCGGGCTTTCCGCCCAGCAGATGGCAGATCTTGTGGAAGACGTCAAAAAGCAGTTTTTTATCGAGACGGCCACATGGAGCCTGCCGCTCTGGGAGTATCAGGTCGGCATCACGCCGTCTGCAGGCGCGACGGAAGCCTCGCGCCGCAATGCGATCAAGGCCAAGCTGCTTGCCGGCGGCAACACCAACGCTGACACGATCCGCGACATGGCCACGGCAATGACGGGCTACGCCGCCCGCGTCATTGTAAATGACGATTACAGCTTTACGCTGGAATTCCTCGGCGAGACGGACGACCTTGTCGAGCTGGATCTGAGCAGCCTGACCGATTCCGTCAACCTCGTCAGCCCGGCGCACCTGCGCTTTATCATTGCGGGTCTGACGTGGGAGAGGTTTGAGGCAGTCAATATGACATGGCAGAAACTGGAAGACATGAACATGACGTGGGAACGGCTGGAAGAGTCTGTCCCCATTATCGGTAGTAAAGGAGACTAAAATGAGCAGTGGTTATTATGGAGTAAGCTATAAAATCAATGGACATAGAATCGGCCATATTATGCGCCTCGGCAAAGAATATCATCTTGTCTTCGAGCGGTGCTATGAAGAAAATACGCTCGAGGAGATCGAAAAAATTGATTGGCAGCATGTCATTGTGGAGCCGGTTCGAGAGAACTATCCCGCATGCGATCTGCCCGAAGGCTATTCTTTCGTTGTCAAGGACATCAATTACCTCAGAAATACTGACGGCTTTGAGGTGATCCTTGAGGTCGACAAGCAGTACTGGGGCGACGTGACGCCCTATCAGGCGCAGATCGACGAGTTGACAGCCGGCGCCGCAGAAAAGGACTCGCAGCTCGCCGCAAAGGATGCGGAGCTCGCGCAGAAAGAGAGCGAGATCACGGCGCTGCAGCAGGATAATCAGGCATCCAGCGCTGTGACGATGGCGCTTGTCGGTGCGCAGATCACGCCGCAGCGCGCGGCGGAGCTGCGCCCCGTCATCGAGGCGGCAGCGGTGAGCCTGAGCGATACAGAGGCGGCAAACTCCCCTGAGCTCATCACGCGCTGGAACGCACATCTCGGCGAGACCGTCGAAGTGGGCGACCGCCGCAGCGATGAGGACGCAAACGGTGTGCTGCGCGTGTATAAGTGCCGTCAGGGGCATACGACACAGGCGGACTGGCCCCCGCATCTGACGCCTGCCATGTGGGCGGTCATCGACGTGGAGCATGCGGGGACAGCGGAAGACCCGATCCCCGCGGCAGCGGGCATGGAGTACGAGTACGGAAAGTACTACCTTGACCCCAGCGACAGCAAGACATACAAGTGCGAGCGCACCGGCGAGGCTGCGGGTGGGAAGATCACGCTGCAATATCTGCCGCACGATCTGGTGGGTAATTACTTCGTGCTGGCAGAGTAACCGGCTATGACGGACTATGAGATCGCCGAGCAGGAGCGGGCTACCCTATACGAGCGCATCAAGCTCGTCAAGGAGCAAATGCAGTCTATCACAGATCCGCAGGAGCTCGCCAAGCAGAAGCAGCGCTACTCGATCCTGTACCAGATGTATCAGGAGGCGCTTGAGCGAAAAGATGCGGCCAGACCGCCTGCCGAGAGGGTACGCACAGCGCCAAAGAGCAGGGTCACGAGTTTTGAAGCCCGCAGCGCTGACGGCATTGGTACCTTCAACTGGCTCGAACGCAATCACGTCACCTTTGCTGACATGGAAGGGAATACAATGCGCTGGGAGGATCTTGGCGTCAGCCTTGATGACGGCAGTAAAAAAGCTCGCCTGATCCGCGCGCTTAAACGTGGGAAGGCGATCTGCAGTGATCGGCAGCAGCAGATGCTTGAGCTCTCCATGGAGGGAAAGCGGGTAACGGAAATTGCAAATATCCTGAACGTAGATAAAAGCACAGTATCCAGAACGCTAAGT
>CALAAN010000215.1 GCA_937884915.1 uncultured Oscillibacter sp. | reverse complement strand
ATGGCCAGCAACGGGGCTTCGTTCGTGAGGAAATGGAGTAGCAAACCGAGTAGCAAACCGAGTAGCAAAATGATTTTCGGCAAGAGTTTTGCTACTCGGGGCTGTAGCGAGTAGCAAAACACAAATCGAATTGCTACTCGTTTTGCTACGGCCAAAAGCCAGTGTTTCCAAGCCTTTCATCAATTTGGTAGCAAAGTAGCAATTATACCTATTGAACCCTATGGATTAAACCTAAAAAGACATAAAAATTTCCTTTTACCCTTAATCCATAGGGTACATATACGCGCGAGCGCTATTTTGCTACTTCGCTACAACAGGAGGTAGCTTTGAAAGAATCAACAGTTGAAAGGAATATCCACCGACAAGTCGAGGCCCTCGGGGGCGTGGCTTGGAAGTGGGTAAGCCCTGGACGTCGGGGCGTGCCTGACCGAATCTGTATTCTGCCTGGGCCCCATATCATCTTTGTCGAGCTTAAGCGCCCAGGCTTGAATGATGGGCGGAGCGAGCAGCAGAAGAAAGTCTTTCGCATTTTGGAGGGGTTGGGCTGTCATGTCTGGCTGATCGACGACGCGGAGGTCTTTCGTCAGCGGCTTATTGAGATCGGGGGGCAGGCATGAAATACACGCCCTATCCCTATCAGGCTTTTGCTGAGAAGTTTGTCCTTGAGCATAAAGCCGCAGGACTGTTTCTCGATATGGGACTCGGCAAGACGGCGATCACGCTCTCGGCATGTGAGAAACTGCTGCGAGACTATTTTGAGACAAGCAAGGTCCTTGTGATCGCGCCGCTCCTCCCTGCGAGAGAGACATGGCCCGACGAACTTGCGAAGTGGGACCAGCTTGAGGGCCTGACCTATTCTCTAATTATCGGCACGGCGCAGGAGCGAATTGACGCGCTGCATACTGACGCCGATTTTTATATCGTCAATCGCGAGAATGTCGTCTGGCTCGTCGACTATTACAAGAAGAAATGGCCGTTCGATATGGTCGTGATCGATGAGCTATCGAGCTTCAAGTCCAGTAAGGCTCAGCGCTTTAGGGCTCTTCGCAAAGTCCGAAAATATATCGACCGAATTGTCGGCCTTACTGGTACACCGGCCCCGAATGGCCTACTCGATCTCTGGTCTCAGGTTTATCTCTTAGACGAGGGCGCGCGGCTCGGTCGAACGTTGTCGGCCTATCGTGACACCTACTTCACGCCTGGCAGACGCGGGCCGAACGGAATTGTCTATGACTGGAACTTGAAGGACGGGGCCCGTGAAGCGATCTTTGCGAAATTGAGTGATCTCTGTATCAGCATGGAAACGACGGGCCTTCCTGAACGGCTTACGATTCCCCACGAGGTCAAACTTTCGGAAAAAGCGGCGGCTATGTATCAGCAGCTTGAAAAGACTATGCTGCTGCCCTTTGCAGATGGAGACGTAGACGCAGCGACGGCTGCGATCTTGACGAATAAGCTCTTGCAGTTGGCCGGTGGCGCAGTCTATGACGAAAACGGCAAAGCGCAGATCGTCCATGACCAAAAGCTCGAGGTCTTAGACCAGCTTATCGAAGAGGCGAACGGTCAACCTGTTTTGGTGTTCTACAACTACAAGCATGAGCTCGATCGGTTGCAGGCGCGATACCCTCAGGCCGTTCATGTAAAAGAGGAGAATGTTGTCAAGCGATGGAACGCGAAAGAGATTCCGATTCTTCTCGCAAATCCTGCGAGCGCAGGTCACGGTCTTAATTTACAATTCGGCGGTCATATCGCGATTTGGTATAGTCCGACCTGGAATCTTGAGTTTTTCCAGCAGGCAAATAAGCGCCTTCATCGGCGCGGACAGACTGAGCCCGTTCTCATTCACACGCTTGCGGCGAAAGGTACGATCGATGAGCGTATTTACGATATTGTCCTACGAGATAAAGAGGCAGGCCAGAACGCTTTGCTTGAGGCTGTCAAGGCCAGAATCAAGGAGGTAACATGACAGAAGAAATCTTACAGTCGTTATCTGACGACCCGATGGCCGTGCTCAACCGTGGCTATCGGGCAAAGGAGCGTATTGCAGCAAGGCAAGAACGCATTGAAAGGTGGCGGCAAGTTGCCGAGTCCATTACTGCGAATCCTGAAAACTCTTCAAGCGGCGGCGGCTACCCTACGAGCAAGACCGAGAATTGCATTGTTGCGATCATGGAGCTTGAGGAAGAGATTAAGAGCGAGATCATGGAGATCGCCGATTTTGAGCGGCAGACCTCTCAGATCATTAAAGAGCTTGTTGAGGACTTGAACTTCAAAACTGTTCTCGAGCTTCGGTATCTCAGCTATCTGCGGTGGGAGGAGATTGCCGTTAGAATGAATTACACATTCAGATGGACCCAGGAGCTTCATCGTAGAGCTTTACTCGCATTACAGGAGACAGCAAAAGCGCGTTAATTCATATAAAAACGCGTTAATGCGCGTGAGAACTTGATATAACAGTATGGAAGGTTTTGGCGAGCACGGCCATTGTCCTTCCTCCTGAAGAAGAGCGGCTGGAAACAGTCGCTCTTTTCATTTTGCTGCGTTTGGAGGTGGTGAGCGTGGCAGGCAAAATGACTCCGAAGATGCAAAAGTTTGTCGATGAATACCTTGTCGACCTGAATGCGACGCAAGCCGCAATCCGTGCAGGATATAGCAAAAAGACGGCTTACTCGATCGGCGTTTCAAATTTGAAGAAACCCGAAATTGCTGCCGCAATCCAAAAAAGACAAAAGTCGGCGGCTGAAAAGCTCGAGATCACGCGAGAGCGCGTCCTGAAAGAACTTGCTTCGATCGGCTTTGCGAAGGCTACTGACTTTTTGACGATTCAGGGCGGCCGTGTCGTCATTAAAGACTCTGACGACGTGGCTGCTGATAAGCTGGCAGCTCTCGCCTCTGTCAAGGAGGGTATGTATGGCGTAGAGGTCAAACTCGCTGATAAGGCTCGCGCTCTCGAGATGCTTGGCAAATATCTCGGTCTCTTTGATGGGACGAATCCAGAGGGCGATACGCAGAAGAATAACCTCTTTGAGGCGATCGCTGGCGCTGCAGAGGAGGGAATCGATCTAAATGAAATACCAGAGATTCAGTCCTCGGCAGACGTTGACGCTGACGTGGTGGAAGAGACCTGAGTTTGCAGACTACGACGGCATTCTCTGCGACGGCTCCATCCGATCGGGCAAGACGGTCTCAATGGCGGTTGGCTTT
>CALAAN010000214.1 GCA_937884915.1 uncultured Oscillibacter sp. | reverse complement strand
CAAGACCGCGTTTGTCGACGGCTGGGCCACGCAGTACGCTGCCGCCAACGGCTAAGCCGTTTTGTAAGCAAGCGCATCTGAAAAACACAAATGAGAGGGGCGGGCGATTTCGCCCGTCCCTCCCTGCATATCACGGCGAGCGCCGCATGAAGCGCCCGCCGTGCAGAGAAACAAAACGCAATATTCTATCTTTGGCTGGGAGTTGATCGAATTGAAACATAAGCACAGCAGCGCCGCAGTCAACAGCTCGATGATCCGCCGCCCGATCCGCCGCTGGTTCCCGCTCTTCATGGGGCCCATGGTCTGCGCGTTCATCATCGGCTTTGTCTATCCGTTCTGCAAGGGCATCTATCTCTCCTTCTGCAAATTCAAGGTCACGAGCGACGCGCATTTTGTTGGCCTTGAAAACTACCGCCGCGCGTTCCAGGATGCGAGCTTTGTGCATTCGTTCTGGTTCACGGCGCTGTTCGCCATCGTCTCGCTCGTGCTCATCAACGTGCTGGCCTTTGCGGTCGCCTACGCACTTACGCAGGGCATCAAGGGCAGCAACCTGTACCGCACGGTGTTCTTCATGCCGAACCTCATCGGCGGCATCGTGCTCGGCTACATCTGGTCGATGATCTTCGACGGCATCCTTTCGCGCTACGGCACGTCGATCCTGCTCAACACGAAGCTCGGCTTCTGGGGGCTCATCATCCTGATGTGCTGGCAGCAGATCGGTTACATGATGATCATTTACATCGCGGGCCTGCAGGCCGTGCCCGAGGACATGCTTGAGGCCGCGAAGATCGACGGCGCGAGCCGCTGGCAGACGCTCTGGAAGGTCACGATCCCGAACGTGATGCCCTCCATCACGATCTGCACGTTCTTATCGCTCACGAACGGCTTCAAGCTCTTCGACCAGAACCTCGCCCTCACGGGCGGCCAGCCCTACAACATCCTGCCCGATGGCAGCTCGATCAAGACGACCGAAATGCTGGCGCTGAACATCCTGAACACGTTCTACGGGCAAAATGCCAACTCGCGCGGCACCGCGCAGGCCAAGGCCGTACTGTTCTTCATCCTCGTCGCGACCATCGGTCTGCTCCAGCTCAGTGCCAACCGCAAAAAGGAGGTGCAGCAGTAATGAACAAACGCTCTCTTTCCGCCGAGGCTCGCCGCAAGACGATCCTCTCCATCGTGCTCGGCGTCATCTGCATCATCTATGTGCTGCCGGTCCTCACGGTGGTCATCAACTCCTTCAAGCTCAACACCTATGTCAAGACCGACACGTTCGCCCTCCCGAACGCGGAGAGCTTCGCCGGCTGGGCGAACTTCATCAAGGGCCTGACGTTCGGCAACTACCCGTTTTTGAAGTCCGCAGGCTACAGCCTGTTCATCACCATCGTCTCGACCGCACTGATCCTGCTCTGCACGTCGATGGCCGCGTGGTACATCGCGCGCGTGGACAGCAAATTCTGCCGGATGGTCTATTACCTCTGCGTCTTTTCGATGGTCGTGCCGTTCCAGATGGTGATGTTCACGCTCTCGAAAACGGCGGATACGCTCAAGCTCAACACGCCCTGGACGATCCCCATCATCTACCTGGGCTTTGGCGCGGGGCTTGCGATCTTCATGTTCGTCGGCTTTGTCAAATCCATCCCGCTTGAAATTGAAGAGGCGGCCGCCATCGACGGCTGCGGCCCGCTGCGCACGTACTTCTCCGTCGTGCTGCCGATGCTGCGCCCGACGATGATCTCCGTCGGCATCCTCGAGATCATGTGGGTGTGGAACGACTATCTGCTGCCCTATCTCGTGCTCGACCGCACAAAGTACATGACCATCCCTATCCACATCCAGTACCTCAAGGGCAGCTATGGCACCGTCGACCTCGGCGCGACGATGGCGCTGATCCTGCTGAGCATCATCCCCGTCATCGTGTTCTACCTGCTGTGCCAGAAGTACATCATCAAGGGCGTGGCCGCGGGCGCGGTAAAGGGTTAACGCCTGTCATCCTTCATTTTCCAGAAAGAAGTGGTTCCATTGATCGAACGTTCCTCCGGCATTTTAATGCCGATCTCATCCCTCCCCTCGCCCCACGGTATCGGCACGATGGGCAAGGCCGCCTATGACTTTGCCGACTTTCTCGCCGCCGCGGGACAGAAATACTGGCAGCTCCTGCCGCTCGGCCCCACGAGCTACGGCGACTCGCCGTATCAGAGCTTTTCATCCTTTGCGGGCAACCCGTACTTTATCGACTTAGACCTGCTTGTCAAGGATAAGCTCCTGACGCGCGCGGAGGTCAACGCCTGTGACTGGGGCTCGGATCCCCGCTATGTCGACTACGGAAAAATTTACGCGAGCCGCTTTGCGCTGCTTGAAAAGGCCAAGGCGCGCGGCTTTACGCGCGACCGCGAGGCCGTCGCGGCGTTCGAGCGGGAAAACGAGCGCTGGCTGCCGGACTATACGCTCTTCATGGCGCTCAAGCGCCACTTTGGCATGAGGGCGTGGGCGGAATGGGACGACGAGGACATCCGCTGCCGCACAAGCGGTGAGGTCATCGAGCACTACCGCGAACTGCTGCACGAGGACGTGGAGCTCTTCACTTACATTCAGTTTCTCTTCTTCCGCCAGTGGGAGGCGCTCAAGGCCTACATTCACTCGCTCGGCATCCGCATCATCGGCGATCTGCCCATCTATGTGGCGATGGACTCCGCCGACGTGTGGGCAGAGCCCGAGATGTTCCAGCTCGACGAGCACAACGTCCCCACCGAGGTCTCCGGCGTCCCGCCCGACTGCTTCAGCGAGGACGGGCAGCTCTGGGGCAACCCGCTCTACAATTACGAGGCCATGGCAAAGGACTGCTTCGGCTGGTGGATCCGCCGCGTCGGCGGCGCGCAGAAGCTCTACGACGTCATCCGCATCGACCATTTCCGCGGCTTTGAGAGCTACTGGGCCATCCCCTACGGCGAGACGACCGCGAAAAACGGCCGCTGGGTCAAGGGCCCTGGCATGTCGCTCGTCGGCGTGCTGACCGGCTGGTTCCGCGACCTCGACTTCATCGCCGAGGACCTCGGCTATCCCTCGCCAGAGGTCGTGCAGCTGCTGAACGATTCCGGTCTCCCCGGTATGAAGGTGCTCGAGTTCGCGTTCGACTCGCGCGACCCGAGCAACTACCTGCCGCACAGCTGCAATTTCAACAGCATCTGCTACACCGGCACGCACGACAACGCGCCCCTCGCCCTCTGGCGCACGGAGGCCGACAAGGCGGACATCGCGTTCGCGAAGAAGTACCTTGGTCTCAACGACGAGGAGGGCTTCAACGCCGGCATCATCCGCGGCGGCATGAGCTGCCAGAGCCGCCTGTTCGTCGCGCAGATGCAGGACTATCTGGGTCTCGGCAAGGGCTGCCGCATGAACACCCCCGGCACGAGCAGCGGCAATTGGCAGTGGCGCATGCTCAGCGGCGAAGCGAGCAAAAAGCTCGCCAAATCCATCCACGAGACGACCCGCATCTACGGGCGTCTGTAAGGCAAAAGATGGCAAGGCGGTTTTGGGCACACGCCCAAAACCGCCTTGTTTCGTTATATTTCAGCAGAATATTACGATTTGTATTCAGAATTTGATAAAAAAAGAGAGCTGGGCGCTTGCCCTGCTCTCTTTTTCATCTTACAGAAGCAGCAGCTTCTCGTAGTCCAGCGCGACGCGGACAGCCGCGCCCGCTTGCAGATCGCTTGCGTGATCGACGGCGATGCGCAGCATCGGCGCGCCCTCGGCGCTGCCCTCCGGACGCAGCAGGAGAATATTTTCCTCTATGCTGGGGATGACGCGGCAAACGGTGCAGCTCACGCTGCCGTTCTCGCTCAGAGTGACGGCATTGTCCGGAATGCCAAGCGTTGTAAAGGACTTTCCCGTGACGGCAAGCGGCAGCGCTATATTCCACTCGGACAGGTAGACCTTGCCGTCTCTCGCCTTGGCGGCGAAGAAGTTCTTGCAGCCCGCGAGACGCGCTGCGCTGACACTGCCCGGATGGCGGATCATCTCGTCCATCGGCGTGACCTCGCCGGTCTGGCCGTCTTCCATCACACAGACGCTGCGGCAGTTGCGGTAACACTCGCCCAAGTCGTGGCTGACCCATAGGATGGGGCCGTTGAACGCCGCCAGCAGGTCGGCAAGCTCAATCTCAAGATTCCACTTTAAGTAGCTGTCCAGCGCGGAGAACGGCTCGTCGAGCAGAATCGCCTCCGGCTCAGAGCACAAAATGCGCGCGAGCGCCACACGCTGCTGCTGGCCGCCGGAAAGCTGCGCGGGATGCTTTTTCTCAAGCCCCTCAAGGCGGAACATGCGAATTTTTTCCGCCAGCACGCGGCGCTTTTCCGCCTTGTCGCCGCTGCGGATGCCGCAGAGGATGTTCTGCTCCACGCTCATATTCGGGAACAGCGCGTACTGCTGGAAAAGATACCCGACCTTGCGCTGCTGCGGCGGCAGATTGATCTTTTTCTCGCTGTCAAACAGCACACGGTCGCCGAGCACGATGCGCCCGCGGTCAGGCGTCACGATGCCCGCGATGCACTTTAGCGTCATGCTCTTGCCGCAGCCCGAGGCACCGAGCAGCGCCATCGTCTCGTCCGGCGCTTCAAACTGTGAGCGCAGATGAAACGCGCCAAGCTTTTTTTCAATATCGACGGACAAACTCATTTTCTCGCCCTCCTCGCCCTGCTCGCATCCGTGAGGAAGTCACGCCGCTCGAGCATGTTGACCGCCAGCAGCACAACGGCGGAGATCGCAATATTGACCAGAACCCACTTCGTCGCCAGCGCATCGTTGTTCGTCTGCCAGAGCTGATAGACCGTGGTGGAGATCGTCGCGGTCTTGCCGGGCGTGTAGCCCGCGATCATGCTCGTCGCGCCGTATTCACCGAGCGCGCGCGCAAACGCCAGCACCGTACCGGCCAACACGCCCTGACGGCAGTAGGGCATGCGGATGCGCCAGAAAATGTAGGTGTTCGACAATCCCAGCGTCTGCCCCGAATAGGCCAGCGTCTCGTCAAAAGACTCGAACGCGCCGCGCACCGTGCGGTACATCAGCGGGAAGATGACGACCACCGTGGCAAAGATGGCCGACCACCAGGTCATGACCATCTTGATGCCGAACGTTTCAAGCACCCACGCGCCGATGACGCGCTTGGGGCCGAACACGCGCAGCAGCAGATAGCCCACGACCGTGGGCGGCAGCACGAGCGGCAGCGTCAGAAATACATCGAGCACACCTTTGACCAGACGCGGGAGCCTTGCGATGTAATAGGCTGCAAAAATGCCGACAAAGAAAATAACGACCGTGGAGATCGCCGCAATACGCAGCGAGTTCCATAAGGGATACCAATCCATAAGTGACCTCCGATTTTCTGGAGTTTGGGAGATTCAGGCGATCTCCACGCCGCCGCAAATGCGGCGTTCAAGCGTTTTGCCGATAGGCAAAACCTTGGCACGGACGGAATTCACTTCCGGCCGTGCTTTTCAAGTCAGGGCTCCCGTTGGCGGCAGCCCAATGGGACGATCGCCGCAATGCGCAGCGAGTTCCATAGGGGATACCAATCCATAGAGCACCTGCCTTTTGCCGCCAGCGGCGGCGGAAAGTTTGTGCCGCATCCTGCGGCAGGGGAAAGGGACAAAAGGGGATATCTCTTCCGAAAGAGATATCCCCTTTTGGAATCCCCAGAGAAGCGCAAGGGGCGCTGCCCCTTGACCCCTCATACTGCAAAGGTCAAACTGCATTGGCGGAACGATATGTAAGCGTTTTACTTCTGAACGACTTGACGTCCTTCTATTTTCATTGCGCAGCCGTTGGCAGCTTGCTGCCTTACGGATGCGGCATACTCTCTACGAGTACTCGTCGCTCCTGCAATGGTGTTACGAGACTATTTGCAATTAGTTTGCGGCGCTGAATCCGACAGACTCGAACACAGACATGGCGTCGGAGGTCTGGAGGTAGTCGAGGAAGGCCTGAACGGCTTCTTCCTTCTCGCCCTTCAGGACGGCGGCGGGATAGATGACCTGGCCGCACATCTCGGCGGTGGCGCTGTCGACGACCGTGACGCCGGCGGAGTAAGCGTCGGTGGCGTAGATGATGCCGCAGTCGGTGCTGGCCTCGCTCACCTGGGTGGTGACTTCCTTGACGTTGTTGCCGTAGGTCAGGCAGTCGGTGAGCGCCGCCTCATCAAGGCCATAGTAGGCAAAGATCTTCTGGGTGTACTGGCCGACGGGCACGTCGCTGTTGCCGATGGCGAGCATGACGTCGCCGCTCTTTAAGAGCTCAGCGAGCTGGTCGAAGCTCTCGATGCCCTTGGGGTTGCCCTCGGGAACGGCGAGCGTGACCTTGTTCTCAAGCAGATTGATGCGGCTGTCGGTCACGATGAGGTCAAGGCCGTCAGGGTTCTTGTCCTTGTCGTCGATCAGGCTGCCGTCCATCGCGTTCATCTGTTTGGGAGCGGCGGAGATGAACAGGTCGCAGTCAGCGCCCTCGCTGATCTGGGTGAGGAGCTTGCCCGAGGAGTCAAAGTTGTAGGTGATGTTGACATTGGGGGCAACTTCCTTGTACATCTCGGCGATCTCCGTCAGAGTCTCGGTCATGGAGGCGGCGGCGAAGACAACGAGATCAACGCTCTCGGCGTTCGCATCGCCCTGGGTGTCGTCGGTGGTTGTGTCGTCAGTCTTGCTGCCGCAGGCGGCCAGAGAGAACACGAGCGCAAGCGCAAGGAGCAGAGACAAAAGCTTTTTCATGTTTGGGTACTTCCTTTCAAAAAATTTCTTTTTCGCACGTTCGTTGGAAAGCGCGGCGATACAGGAACACGCAAGAACACGCCGCACGCAATTTATTTCCAATCCCCGTCGGGAAACTTGGACAGCTCCATTCCGCTATCCTCAAAATAGATAGCGCTCCCCCAAGATTTCGCGCCCGCAGGCGCGAA
>CALAAN010000213.1 GCA_937884915.1 uncultured Oscillibacter sp. | reverse complement strand
CTCGGCGATACCGTCCATCACCTTTTCGTAGACGGCGATGAGCTGTGAGCGCTTTGCGCCCGTCGAGTCGAACGCGCCCGCGCGGATCAGGTTCTCGACCGCGCGCTTGTTGATCTCCATGCCGTCCATGCGGCGGCAGAAATCCTGAAAGTCCGTGAACGGGCCGTTGAGCTCGCGCTCGCGCATCATGCGCAGGATGAGTCCGCGGCCGATGTTCTTGATGGCGACGAGGCCGAAGCGAATGCCCTCGGGTTCGACCGTAAAGCGGTCAGCGGAATGGTTGACGTCCGGCGGCAGGAGCTTGATACCGCACTCGCGGCACTCGTTGAAGTACTCGCCCACCTTGTCGGACGAGTCGAGCACGCTGGACAAAAGCGCCGCCATGTACTCTTTCGTATAGTGGCACTTGAAGTACGCCGTCTGATACGCGACGACCGCGTAGGCCGCGGCGTGGGCCTTGTTGAAGGCATAGTTCGCAAAGGCGTAAATTTCTTCGTAGATCTCCTGCGCGGCCTTTTCGTCGATGCCGTTTGCCACGCAGCCGGAGATATTGCGTTCGGGATCACCGTGCAGAAACGCCTCGCGCTCGCGCTCGATGTCCTTGACCTTCTTCTTGCTCATCGCGCGGCGCAGCATATCCGCCTGGCCGAGCGAATAGCCCGCGAGCTGCTGGAAGATCTGGATGACCTGCTCCTGATACACGATGCAGCCGTAGGTGATCGACAGGATCGGTTCAAGCTGCGGAATGAGGTACGTGACCTTTTTCGGGTCGTGCTTGCAGGCGATGAATTTCGGAATGGATTCCATCGGCCCCGGTCGGTAGAGCGCGATCAGAGCCGTGATATCTTCGATGTTCTGCGGCTTCAGGCTGACGCACACGCCCGTCATGCCGCTCGATTCGAGCTGGAAGACGCCGGAGGTCCGTCCCGCGGCCAGCATCTCGTAGGTCGCGGCATCATCCTCCGGAATATTCCGCAATGTAAAGTCTTTATCCTTTTCACGGATCATCTTGACCGCGTCGTCCAGAATGGTGAGGTTGCGCAGCCCTAAGAAGTCCATTTTGAGAAGGCCGAGCTCTTCGAGCGTCGTCATCACGTACTGGCAGACGATGGTATCGTCGTTGCGCGCGAGCGGAACATAGTCGACGACGGGCCGCTTCGTGATAACCACGCCCGCGGCGTGCGTCGAGGCGTGGCACGGCATACCCTCGAGTGAGCGCGCTGTGTCGATGAGCTTTTTCACCTGCTCGTCACTCTCGTACTTTTCGCGCAGCTCGCGCGAGATGCGCAGCGCATCGTCGAGCGTAACATGCGGCCCCGCGGGGATGAGCTTGGCGATGACATCGCAGTCGGCGTAGCTCATGTTGAGCACGCGGCCCACGTCGCGAATGACGCCGCGCGCGGCCATCGTGCCGAACGTGACGATCTGGGCGACATGGTCG
>CALAAN010000212.1 GCA_937884915.1 uncultured Oscillibacter sp. | reverse complement strand
GGGAGGGTTTAAGGGAGGGATATCTCTTTTTCAAAAAGAGATATCCCTCCCTTATCCGTTCCCCTGCGGAGTGCAGGGGAAACATCGCACCCCCGCGCAGCGGGAATGTTGTATTATTTCTTGCGCTCCACCAATTTCTGGTATTGTTCTGAGATCTTCTTTCGGATATTTTCGATCTCGCGGCTGCCCTCCTCCTGCGTGTCGAGGACAAAGTTCTTCGTGCCGAGTTTGAAAAACAGCATGAATGCCTCGGTCACCATACGGCGGGTCTCGCGGTCGAGGTTTTTATAGGTCTTGAGCATCGCCGCGGCGCTTTTGAGCTTTTCCTCGGTGATCTCGCTGAGCGTTTTTGCGCCCGAGGCGGTGAAGACGCTGTAGAGCGCGTCGGCGAGCGCTTCGCGCTGCTGGGTGTTGAGCGAATCGGCCCAGGACGAGAGCGTCTCGTCGACGAGCTTTCCCTCGCGGGAAAAATCGTCGAGGTGGACAAACTGCGTGCCCAGCACCTGCCAGGAAAACCCGTCGTGCTGATAGAGGCCGTCATAGGTCGAGTGCACGACCTGATAGCGCTTTTCATGCTCCATCAGCATGCCGACGACGGACGTCTGCGGCAGGATCGTATGGATGCGGCTCGCGATACGCTTGTGGCCCGGCGTTTCGCTGATGTCCCAGGCAAAGCCGGGACCGTCGTTATTGTGGACGGCGACGATGCGCTCCTGAATTTCGCCGCTGCTCTTGGCGGCGCTGTAAACGGCGAGGTTGCCGCCCTTGGAGTGTCCGCCGATGCGGATGGTCTTGTCGCTGTACTGCCGCGCGACGCGCGCGACGTATTCGACCGCCTGCTTCTGCGAAGGAATTTCCTCCAAAAAGCCCATGTTGAGGTCTTCCTTCCAGCCAACGATCGTGTCGTCCGTGCCGCGGAACGAAATATAGATGCTGCCGTTGCCAAGGTCGATCGTCAGCGCTGCGAACTGCTGCTCGATGGAATCGTCGAGCAGCGCTGTATAGCCGTTGAGCGTCATATCGCGAAAGCGCGGGCTCGTCATCAGCTTGCGCAGCATTTTCGAGATCGTGTCCGGTACGAGCACGCCCATAGGGACGTCCTTCCCGCCGTGGCGGGCGAAAAACGCCTCCGCCGCTTCACTCAGCGGCAGGCCGCGCCCAAGCTCGGGCGGCGGCACGATGCCGTCAAAGTCGACAAAGCTCAGCTCCGCCAGAATCAGCGCGTCCACCTCGTTGAACGGCGAAATTTCGAGCGTCAGGTCGCCGCGCCAGTCCAGATAATCCATCAGATTTGCCATTTGTTACCTCCGTCAATGGGTCTCGTTTTCTTTTATCGTATGGCGCGCGAAGCCGCTGCGCCACAGCCTTGCGGCGCGTGCTTGCAGCGCCGCGGGCGTATTGGGTAGTTTTTCCGCCGCGACCTCATCTAAAAGCCGCGCGAGCACCGCGCCGATCTCGCGCCCGCGGTAACCGAGGGCGGCGAGGTCTTCCCCACCGATCTTGAGCTCGTGGATCGAGCAGCACGCGCCCTCTGCAATGAGCTCATCATAAATTTTCTGCGCTTCACGCCACGGCGTCTGCGCCCGTTCTAATCCCGCGGGGGCTTTCGCGGCGTTGTCCGCCTGCTTGGTGTAGAGAAGATTCTGCACCGTCTCCGCGCCGAGGCGCGCCATCTCCTTATGGATGGCCGCGCGCTCGGGCGGGAACATGTCGTCGAAACAGGCGAGCTGCGCGCGGATTTTGTCGCGCAGCGCCTTTTCAAAGTGCAGCCGCGCCATGATATTCTCCGCCATCTGCGCGGAAATGGCCGTATGACCGTAAAAGTGTCCAACGCCGTCCCCATCGACGGTCATGCAGCGGGGCTTGCCGAGGTCGTGGAAGAGCATCGTCCAGCGAAGCTCGCGCTTTGGCGGCACGGCGGCGACGGCGCGCGCCGTGTGGCCCCAGACGTCGAAACAGTGGTGGCAGTTGCAC
>CALAAN010000211.1 GCA_937884915.1 uncultured Oscillibacter sp. | reverse complement strand
GGGCGGCGACAGCTATGAGGAGACGAATTACCGCGACCAGAGTCTCAGCGAGCCGCTCCCCTTCATCGTCGAATATCCCGACGAGAAAAACTGAGCGTTTTCCCAAAAATGCAGAAAAAAGCAGCTCTGCCGTAGCAGAGCTGCTTTTGTGATTGAACTTTAGTTCAGGCCGAACTTCTTGTTGAACTTGGCAACGCGGCCGCCGGTATCGACCAGCTTCTGCTTACCAGTGAAGAAGGGGTGACACTTAGAGCACACTTCTACCTTGATATTCTGCTTGGTAGAACCTGTCTCAATCACATTACCGCAGGCGCAAGTAATAGTAGTCTGCTGATAATTGGGATGGATTCCTTCCTTCATTGCTCGTGTTCACCTCTTTCCGATCCAAATGTGCTTTTTAAAAAGCCATATAGGATATTACCACGCTTTGTGTCAAATTGCAAGAGAAATTTTTGATTCCCTCCACTCTTTTCTCTCCCTTATCGTTTTTCCCCAATTTTATCGTCGCTTTTTCAACGCTTGTTATGCAGATTCTCTTTACTTCTGTCGTTTCCGGTCGTATAATGACCTTTGCGCGCTTCGCGCATGGACGATCAGAAGTAAAGGAACATCAGACCTATGTCGAAAAATCATTTCCTGCGGGGACTGCGTGACGGCTTCCCCATCGGGCTTGGTTATTTTGCCGTCAGCTTTGGCCTTGGCATCTCCTGCCGCGCGGCTAATCTGACGGCATTTCAGGGCTTTTGGCTCAGCTTTCTCAACAACGCCTCCGCCGGTGAATACGGTGGCATCACGATCATCGCAAGCGACTCCGGCTTTCTCATCATGGCTGCAATGATGCTCGTCGTCAACGCGCGCTATCTACTGATGAGCTGCGCGCTCAGCCAGCACCTCGCCCCCGACACGCCGCTTCTCCACCGCCTCATCATCGGCTACGACCTGACCGACGAGATCTTCGGCATCGCTATCGCACAGCCGGGATACTTAAATATCTGGTATTATGTCGGCGCGATGTGCGCGGCCATGCCCGGCTGGAGCATCGGCACCATCATCGGCGTGCTGCTGGGGAATCTGATGCCCGTGTGGGCCGTCAGCGGCTTTTCCGTGATGCTGTTCGGCATGTTCATCGCCATCATCATCCCCGCTGGCAAGCGCGACCGTATCGTGCTCGGCTGCATCGTCGTGAGCTTTCTCTGCGGATGGCTCGCAAGCATCCTGCCGGTGCTGCGCGAACTGCCCGAGGGCACGCGCATCCTGCTTCTGACCATCGTGATCTCTGCTGCTGCCGCTGCGCTTTTCCCGCAAAAAGGCGAAACCATTGAAGAAGCCATCGAAGAAGAGGTACGAAGCATATGAGGATCTATCTCTACATCTTCGTCATGGCGGCCACAACGTATCTCATCCGCGTTCTGCCGCTCACACTGATCCGTAAACCGATCCGCAGCGTGTTTCTGCGCTCGTTTCTCTTCTA
>CALAAN010000210.1 GCA_937884915.1 uncultured Oscillibacter sp. | reverse complement strand
TTCTTCCCGCTGCCTTCAGGCGGCAAAAACCCGTAAAGTACTATTGCTTTAATAGCCTATTGATCTCACGCTCTGCGAGCGCAGTGACCCCCTCGAAATCCACACACGGATGATACGCATTCTCCAGCGCGTCGTGCGCTTTTTTCGCGTCCGACAGCGCGCTCACGGCCTCGTCTAAAAGCGACGCCTCCACGCGACGGGTAAAGCGCAGCTTCGCCTTCTGCGCGCGCGTGAGCTTTTCCTCCGCCATCGCGTCGAGGCGCAGACGGCGGTAAGTCTTCCCCTCGTACGGGATACGCGCGTTCGTCGTGATGAATGCCAGCCCCTTTTCCGGGATCAGCACGTGCTGGAGCTCCTGCGGCCGGTCAGGATTCGGGCAGGCAATGACGTCAAATTGCTTTTCCTGCGCCGCCTGCACGATGGCCTCGAGCATTTCACTTCCCAGTCCCGCGCTGTCAATGAGCGCGTAAATGCGCGGGCAGAGGGCTTCGACGGTGTCGAAGCGGCAGATCTCGCCCTGATGCGTCACACCGCCGAGGAACACGCGGTCGACGCGCCCGCTGCCGCTCCCCACGCCGCGCAGCTCGCGCGTGAGAATGCCGTTCGTGCGGCGGCGGAGCTTCAAACAGTCCATCTGCGCGTGCATTGCCGTGCGGCGCTCGCTCTCCACCTCGCCCATCGCGCGCAGGATGCGGTAGGCGCTGCGGTAGTGCGCGCGATACTCGTCGCTCAGCGCGATGATCTCTGCGCGGCGAGCCTTAGCCGCGTCCACATCGTAAAAGCGCGTCAGGTCGACATAGCGCTCGCTTGCGACCGCGTAGGTCGGTTCGAGCACGTGCGGGCTGGTGCCGTCGACGATGGCGGCGTTCCGGTCCAAGAAGATCGCGCCGTCAAGCGAATCGGGGTCGCCCGAGCAGTTGATGTACACGACGCGCTCGCCCGCGCGCTCCATCGCCGCGCCCACGCGGCGCATAAAGGTCGACTTGCCGCAGCCGGGGCCGCCCTTTAGGATCATCAGATCGTCGAGCCGACCACCCAAAAGCTGGTCGTAGAGCGAGAAAAAGCCCTCTTCACTGTTCGCGCCGAGGAAAAAGTACACCGGTTTCATAAGATCCCTCCCAAAATTGATGCTTTCTCCATAGCGTATGCGCGCGTGGCTGTCCCCGCTTCCCTTTTGCGGGAAAAAGACACTCCGAGAGTAAAAGTTTGCGCAAAAACTCACCTCCACCGCGCAGAAGTGTTGTAATGTAAATTTACTTGTCATTCATATTGTTACCTATGCTTTCTGCGGCAAAAATACATACTGCGCCGCTTCGTCCCTTGCCCACCTCAGCTGACAGAAAAATAAGAAAAAGGCTCTGTTTGGGATTCCCAAACAGAGCCTTTTTACGTACTTTCTTACACTGTGAAAATTTTGTTCTCTGCCCTGCGCGTGTAGTCGCGCTCGAGCATCGCGCGGTGTGAGAGGAACGCGGGATCGTCAAAACACTTCGCGCCCATCGGGCAGTTGCGCACGCAGGAATGGCACTTGATG
>CALAAN010000209.1 GCA_937884915.1 uncultured Oscillibacter sp. | reverse complement strand
GCAGAAGGCGACGCGCGTGTCGACCTTGCTCTTATCCTTCATAATGGCGTTGAATTCCCCGCCGACATAGCGCGCTGGCTTCTGCACGCGGGGCAAAATGCGTTCCAATCTCTTATCCACGAAAGTTCTCCTCTAAAAGTAAGCAAAAATAAAAAGCCGAAAATGGGCGCAAACATCCTTTTTCGGCTATTCTACACTTTTATCGCGCGCCGCGCAAGTCTCAGTTCTTTGAGCGCGCTTAAAAGCAGCGCCAGCGCGGCAAAAATGACGAGCGCGCCGCCGCGCGTCTGCACGTAGAGATACACCGCCCCGCCCAGCAGTGCGAGCGAGCAGAGAACGCCCGCAAGCGCAGAAATTGCGTCGCCCACGAGCGGCCCGAATAGCGCCGCGACCGCAAGATTCAGCGCGTGCGAGCCGTCGAGCGGCGGGATCGGCAGCAGGTTGAACGCGCAGAGCAGAATGTGCGCGCCCGCGAAGACGAAGCCCTCCACCCAAACATAGTGCAGCGAAAACCACGCCGTCAGAACGCCGCAGGCAAGGTTCATCGCGCAGCCCGCGAGCGTGACGACAAGCTCGCGCCCGTAGGAGAGCCTTCGTGCCCCGCGCGCGTGCAGCACCGCGCCGAACGCGCTGATCCGCAGTCCCTCGACGGGCACGCGGAATGCCCGCAGTGCCAGCAAATGCCCGCACTCATGCAGCGCAGCGGCCAGCAAAATCGAGAGCATGATCGTCAGCGGGCTGACGATCGCCGCAAGCAGAATAAGCAGCCAGAAGCTCCACGAAACGTGGAGCCCGCGCTCAGGGAACCACATAGTAAACGGGGTTCAGATACTCCTCCCCGTCGTGCACCTCAAAGTGGAGGTGCGAACCCGTGGCGTTGCCGGTCGAGCCGACCTTAGCGATGGCGTCGCCCTTTTTGACGCTCTGTCCCGCGCTCGCGGTGATGGCGCTGCAATGGGCGTAGAGCGTCGAAAAGCCGCCTTCGTGGTTGACCGTCACATAGTTGCCGAGGATATTGCTCTCCCCCACCGTGCCGACGGTGCCGTCGGCAAAGCAGGCGACGGAGGCGCCCTCCTCGCCTGCGATGTCCATGCCGTAATGGAAACACTCGCCCGCGCCGTTCGGATCGTCGCGCCAGCCGAACGGCGACGTCACCGTGCCGGAAAGCGGCGTCGTGTACGAAAAGCCCAGAATGCGCTGCTCGCCCACGGCGAGCGCGGGCAGCTCACGCGTACTCGTGAGGTCGGAGACGTCCTGCTCCGAAACCGTCACGCCGATCAGATTGCCTGAGACCTCCTGCGCCTGACTCTCGCCGCCAAACACCGCGACATAAGCCTCGGACAGCGAATCGCCCCAGTCCTGCTCGCCGGACGCGGCGCGTCCGACTGCGGAAAACGCCGAGACAAAGTCCGCGTCACGCACCAGCCACTGCCCCAGCGTCCCGCGCAGCGCGCTTAAGTTCCCCGGCATCAGCAGCTTGAGCCCGATGAGCGCAACGAACAGCACCCCGCAGACGATGACCTGCCATAGTAGACGCGGCGGCTCCGCCGCTTTGCCGCAGGAACCGCGCGATGTGCGTGTCCGCGGCGCAACGCGCTTTCCGCTCCCGCTGTATGTTGTCCACTGCCGCCGCTTCTTCATGCCGCCCGCCTCCCGTCCGTTTCTGCCATAGCCTATGTGGGCGAGAAAGAAAAAATACCTCCGCGCGGCGGATCACAGATGGTGGACGGATCAGCGCACCTGTGTTATGATGAAAATGTAAATTGCCGAAAGGATGTGACGCACTTGAAAAAGCTTACGATCCTGCAAATCATCAGCATCCTCCTACTGCTCATCGCCATCCTGGCGATTGCCTGCGCGGTCACAGGCACGGGCAGCGGCTTTCTGGACCTGAGCAATATCGCGCGAGCGGCGTGCGTCTGCGCGGCCGTTGTATGCACTATTCTCGCATTCGTGGCATGGAAATATGCCAAGTCCAGCGATTGAATCATTTGGAACATCAAAAAATCTCCGTATGAGTTCCCATACGGAGATTTTGTCCGCTTTCGCTCTCTATTCTTCCATTTTATACGCCGCGTAGACGTTTCTTCTTGTAAAGTCAGTTGCCTTGCCAAACATGGCGTCCGGCAGCTTTGTGACGGCGTCCTCGGCCTTGGCGCTTGCGTCGATCAAGCCGTTTTCGCGGCAGTAGGACATTGCTCCGTCGTAAGGGCCGGCCTTGCCGGTCTTTCGCAGCTGGTCGACGCGGCGGGAAACGGCCTCGCCGCGCGGCGCGAGCAGCATCGCGAGCTCGCCGACGGTCATTTTATCGTCAAGGCGCAGCTTGTTGTCGGTGAAGACGATCGCGCGCGCCTTTGCAAGTGCAGCGAGCTTTTCAAACAGCGGATCATCGCGCCCGACGTCCGTGAACGGGCTCTCCTCCATCAGTTCGCCCACGCTGACGACGCGGTAGCCATACTCCTTGAGGAGCGCGAGCTGCTTGCCCAGCGCGAACGCGACCGGCGTGCGCTTGGCCATGTTGTAGCCGTCCTTCTGGAAGATGATCTGACCGCAGAAAAAATCTGGATCCTTTTCAAGCGCCTTGCGCATCGGTTCGACCATCGCGTCGATCTCCGCCTGAAGCGCCGCCTCGGGGTCCTCGTGCGTCGAGGGCAGCCAGCCCGCGCCGTCGAACGATGCGGCCATGTACTGGTAGCCCATGCGCTCGTAGACGTCGTAGCTCGTAAAGCCGCCCGCCATCTTGTCGACATAGTGCGGCGGACGGGCAAGCGTAAGCGTGTATCCGTAGCGCTCCTTCATCAGTGTGTCGAGGCGCGTGAGGTCCGCGACCGCCGCGTCGAAGCCCGGCAGATACTCGCGCGCACCGTAGACGAACGGCTTTTTGCCGAAGATGATGTGGCGGTAGCCGTGGTTCGTGATCTGATGCCCCTCGTCGAGCATGCGGCGGATCAGGCGGTCGTTGTGCACCACGCCGCCCTTGTCGTCGCAGTGGATATCGGGGTAGTGGTCGAATTTGACGCCGCCCCACGCCGCGCTGCCGAGCTTGCCTGCCTCGTCGGGGTAGTTCTCGCTCGTGTCGCCGATGACATCGAAGCTGCCCTTCGCGCCGTACCGCGCAAGCGTGTCGAGCAGCACATCCGTCAGCATTTTGCCGCCAAAACGGTCGGGCGACGCGGGAAGGCCCATCGGGCCGTCGTCAAACGTCATCGCGCAGATGCGCTCGCCCGTCTTCACGCGCTCGATGCGGCGCGTGTAGCCGACGTAGTGCTTCTCCGCGGGCGTGATGATCTTCTTGACGATCTTCTTTCCCTTTTTGCCGAGTTTAACGATCCATGACATGCCATCCATCCTCCCTGGTGGTAAAGTCCTGCAAGGCGCATTTTGCTGTAAAGAGCATTCCCTTTACTCTCCTTTTTGCACCTGCGTTTGTCTTCTCTCTCTTGGTCTTCTGGCTTCTCGCCACGTACATTGCG
>CALAAN010000208.1 GCA_937884915.1 uncultured Oscillibacter sp. | reverse complement strand
ACCATGAGAGCATGATCTTGCGGAAAGGCGCCGTGTCCGCCAAGAAGGGCGAGCGCCTGATTATCCCGATGAATATGCGCGACGGCTCCCTGATCTGCGTCGGTAAGGGCAACGACGACTGGAACCAGTCAGCGCCGCACGGAGCAGGTCGCCTGATGTCTCGCAGCAAGGCCCGCGAGTCTATTTCGCTCGGAGCCTACCGTGAGACGATGCGGAACGTGCATAGCTCCTGCATCAGCTACGACACTATCGACGAGGCACCGTTTGCCTACAAGGACATGAAGGAGATCATGGGCTGCATCGGCCCGACCTGCGACGTGCTGGAGGTCATCAAGCCCATCTACAACTTCAAAGCATCGTCGTAAGGAGGGGCAGTCATGGGAAAGAACGGATACCTGCAACGGCAGAGGAACACAGTCAATGTCTACCGGCAGGCTGAGAAAGAGACGTACATCCAGTTTATGCCCGATACGCTCATTCTCACCTTGACCGACCCGGCCGTCATGGGGAAGGATGTCTTCGGCGAGAAGCGCATCCGCCGTGTGGTGGAAGCGTGGGGCAAGGTCTTCGACAAGTACCACGGCGCTCTGGAGAAGGGCGACGAACAGGACTATTGGCAGATCAAGATGGACATGAACTTGAAGGGCATCCTCGGCGAGAAAAACTTTGAACCCTTCGAGAAGAGGTATGAGTGGGTCAAGCAGGCGTGAGCCTCGCGGGGCCAGAGCGAAAGTGAGGTGAACGGGGCTTCCGAACTCTATGAACGAGGAAAAACACTATGACGTCGAGGCTGTCAAGCAACGGCTGATGGATCTCCGAGATCTGAGGCGAGAAATCGAAAATCAGTCCGAGAGGCTGGAACGGTTGGAGACGAAGCTGGTAGGCGTGGGAGCCCAAGCCCTCACGGATATGCCAAAATCGCCGAGCCCGTCCAACGACCGCATCTCCGACCTGATGCAGCAGAAGTTCGACCTTGAGGAAGACATCCGGGCGACGTTGGAACACCGACGGCGGGAAAGGATGTTCTTCGAGAAAATCATCCGCAGGCTGAAACGCTCTGACGAGAGGGCTGTCATCCGAAGCCGATACCTCGACGGGGCAAGCTGGGGCGATGTAGTGGATCTACTGTATGGGGACGAGGCGGATCTGTTGGAGCGGGAGGATATGTACCGCAAGCGGGTGTTCAAGCTCAATGGCAGAGCTTTGCTGAGTATGGCCCAGTACATCGAAGAGAACGGGCTTACGTGGGACCCTGACGACTACGACGAAACCGAATAGGAAACCGAGAGCAGGCTTTGCGGCCTGCTCTTTTTCTGCCTGTGCGTAGTATTAACGGAATGATTTACAACAAGAGAAATAATATGAAATAATTAACGTAAATCTATTGACTTAGGTAGGTAATGCAGTATAATATACTCATAAGATAACCAGATGGATAATTTAAGATAACCAGTAGGAGGAAATAACGATGACCAGATTTCAGATGGAACTCAGCGGGAAGCTCGGCCAGTTTTGGCAGAACGAAGCCCGGAAGGAACTTGAGCGCGTGAAGTCCGACTTGTACTCGTGCAAGATTATCATTGATGGCGACGGCGTTGCCCGCAACAGCATCGGCCGTGCGCTGGCGGATGATATGCTCGAAAAGGTCGAGCTGGTCGCGCCTGACTGCGTGAACGTGTCCGCTACTCGCGCCACCCACGCAGCAGAAGT
>CALAAN010000207.1 GCA_937884915.1 uncultured Oscillibacter sp. | reverse complement strand
GCGCGCAGCAGGTCGCGGTCAACCTGCTGAAAAACAGCATGGTCGTCGAATACGACGAATCCCAGCTCTCCTCCGCGCAGATCATCGCCGCGGTCGAAAAGGCAGGCTACGGCGCGTCCCTGCACGCAAAACCCGGCAGCGCACCCGCTGCACAGGCCGCCGAAGCAGGCGGCGCCAGCGCCGCGCAGAAGGCGTACAACAGCATGAAAAAGCGCCTCGCGCTCTCGCTTCTCTTCACCATCCCGCTGTTCTATCTCTCGATGGGTCACATGATGGGCTGGCCGCTGCCCGCGTGCTTTCTCGGCATGGAAAACGCGATGACGTTCGCGTTCACGCAGTTTTTGCTGCTGCTGCCCATCGTCTATATCAACCGCCAGTACTATATCGTTGGCTTCAAGACGCTGTGGCAGCGCTCGCCGAATATGGACTCGCTGATCGCGCTGGGCTCCAGCGCCGCCATCGTATGCGGCATCTACGCCATCTATAAGATCGGCATCGGCTTTGGCCAGATGGACATGGACACGGTGCACACCTATATGATGGAGCTGTACTTCGAGTCCGCAGGCACGATCCTGACGCTCATCACCATGGGCAAGACGATGGAGGCCCGCGCCAAGGGCAAGACCTCTGACGCGATCACGAAGCTCGTGAACCTCGCCCCCAAGACCGCGACGGTCGAGCGCGGCGGCGTCGAGAGCGTCATCCCCGTCGAGCAGGTGCAGGTCGACGATGTGCTCATCGTCAAGGCGGGCGAGAGCGTCCCCGTCGACGGCGTCGTGCTCGAGGGCACATCCTCTATTGATGAGTCCGCACTGACGGGTGAGAGCATCCCCGTGGAAAAACAGGCGGGAGACAGCGTCATCGGCGCGACGATCAACAAGTCCGGCTATTTCAAGATGCGCGCGACAAAGGTCGGCGACGACACCGCCCTTTCCCAGATTGTGCGCCTCGTGGACGAGGCCACGAGCTCCAAGGCCCCTATCGCAAAGCTGGCCGATAAGGTCAGCGGCGTGTTCGTTCCCGTCGTCATCACGATCGCCGTCATCGCGACGGCGGCGTGGCTGCTGACGGGCCACAGCGTGGAATTCTCGCTGTCCATCGGCATTTCCGTGCTCGTCATCAGCTGCCCCTGCGCGCTGGGCCTCGCTACCCCGACGGCCATCATGGTCGGCACGGGCCGCGGCGCAGCCAACGGCATCCTCATCAAGTCCGCCGAAGCGCTTGAAACGACGCACAGCGTCAACACCGTCGTGCTCGACAAGACCGGCACCATCACGCAGGGCAAACCCGTCGTCACCGACGTTGTCGACGGCGGCATCGGCAGGGGCAAGCTCCTCTCCGTCGCCGCGTCGCTCGAAAAGCTCTCCGAGCATCCGCTCTCCGAGGCCATCGTGGCCGAGGCGGAGAAGGAATCGCTCACCTTCCTCCCCGTCGACAAATTCGAGCAGATCCCCGGCCAAGGCATCCGCGGCGAGGTCGGGGGCAGGCTGTGCCTTGCCGGCAACCGCCGCATGATGGAAGCAAATCATATTGAGGGCAGCACTCTGCTCGCGCGCGGTGAGGCGCTGGCCGAGGATGGCAAGACGCCGCTCTACTTTGCGCTGGACGGCAAGCTCATCGGCCTTATCGCCGTGGCCGACGTCGTCAAGCCCACGAGCGCGCAGGCCATCGCCGAGCTCTCGAGCATGGGCATTGAGGTCGTCATGCTCACGGGCGACAACGCCAAGACCGCCGAGGCCATCCGCCGTCAGGTCGGCGTGGACCGCATCGTGGCCGAGGTTCTCCCGCAGGACAAGGAGCGCGAAATTCGCCGCCTGCAGGAGGGCGGCAAGAAGGTCGCCATGGTCGGCGACGGCATCAACGACGCGCCCGCCCTTGCGCGCGCGGACGTCGGCATCGCCATCGGCGCGGGCACAGACGTTGCCATCGAGTCGGCGGATATCGTGCTGATGCGCAGCGACCTTCTCGACGTCTCGACCGCCGTGCAGCTGAGCCGCGCGGTCATCCGCAACATCAAGGAAAACCTCTTCTGGGCGTTCTTCTACAACGCCATCGGCATTCCCATCGCGGCGGGCGTGTTCTACCCCGCCTTCCAGCTCAAGATGAACCCGATGCTCGGCGCGCTCGCGATGAGCTTCAGCTCGGTGTTCGTGGTAAGCAATGCGCTGCGCCTGCGCTGGTTCAAGGCCAAGCACACGGCGGCGGCAGCGCCGAAAACGGTTTCTTCTCCGTCGGATCACGGAGTGGAGATAGCAAGCAAGGAAATTCTGGCAAGTAATGAAAAAGGAGAAACAAACATGGAAAAAGTCATCAGCATTGAGGGCATGGCCTGCATGCACTGCGTCAATCATGTCCAGCAGGCACTTTCCGCCGTCCCCGGCGTGAAGGAGGCAAAGGTCGATCTCGAGAGCAAGTCCGCCACCGTCAGCGTGGACGGCAGCGTGACCGACGCGGCGCTCAAGGCCGCCGTGGATGAGGCGGGCTATCAGGCCGTCTCCATCCGCTAAGGCCATGAGAGCCGATCGTGATTCCGTCCGCCGCAAGCTGAAAATTGCCCGCGGCCAGCTCGACGGCATTTTGCAGATGATCGACGACGACCGCTACTGCGTGGACATCTCAAATCAGATTCTCGCCACGCAGTCGCTGCTCAAAAGCGCCAATCAGCAGATCATGCGCGCGCACATCGAAGGCTGCGTGCGCGAGGCTTTGCAGACCGACCACATCGACCCCAAGCTCGAAGAGGCCTTCCAGCTTCTCGAGCGCATGGCACAGTCGTAAACGCACGGAAAACGGCACGGCGGGTGAACACCCGCCGTGC
>CALAAN010000206.1 GCA_937884915.1 uncultured Oscillibacter sp. | reverse complement strand
CCGGCGGAAGAGAAGGCGCGGCAGTATAAAAAACTCGACACGGAAGAAATGGCACAGGCGGTCGAACTGATCAACAGCAGCCGCGGCACATACACCAAAGAGCCGGAGACGGTTTACGCCGGCCTGCCGATATGGTTCCTCCTCACGATGGACGACGGCAGCGTGCATGCTGTCGGCAGCGTAGTGGGCCATTATCTGATCATTGACGGCGATACCTTCGTTATGGACGCTGACGATCAAATGAAAATGGAATGGGAAAGCTATGTGACTTTTTGCAATTCGGCAAGTCCGATCGACATGGGAGACCGGCTGTCGTATGCGCTCTATGGGATAACAACGGGGGTGTATACGCTCGGCAAAGTGGTTTTTGAGGATACTGTCTGGGAAAACAGCTATGAGGAGACTTTTGCCAATACGAAGTCCGCGCCCGAGCTGTGGCTTTCCTCCACACTTGGCACGGACGTGACCAGTATTCTGCACGGTACGGTGACGGCGGCGAGAGGGTACAGCTACCGCTTTTCAGAGTGGGAGGAGATCGACCTGACCGTGAGCAATTTTGACCGGCTGTTCCGCAGCGGGAGCGGTGAAGATTGGGACGGCACGAGCGCTGCAAAGCTGCGTCGCGAAAATGCCCGCGCCTGGCGCGGCACACAGACGGCCGAGTATAATAATGCAGCGGCCACGATAGCGGAGATCGCGCGTCAGGACGAGCTCGCGGCGATGGACCAGTGGCTGCTATTGCAGCAGAAGGACGGCGGCCTTTACCTCGTGATGGGCTATCGCAGCGGGACGTATCCCTACCGCTGGATCGTCCGCCTGAACGGCGGCGCGACCACGCTGACGACAGCCGACTTAAACGGAGACGAGCAGGAGGAAGTGATCTCCTATACCGGCGTTTCCACGCAGGAGCCGTATCGGCTGCAAGTGAGCACTGCGGGCGGCGAAGAGCTCTGGAGCGCGGAGCTGGGGCTGGCGCACGTGGGCTGGAGCAGCTATTTCCTCTATCGGGACAGCGTCAAGACGGCGCTGCTGCGCTACGAGCCGACGATCTATCAGGGTGAGGCGTCGTATTCCTACGAGCTCTTTATGCTGGGTAAGAACGGGACGACCACGCTGGCCGAGAATTCGGTGAGCTTCAGCGTAAATTCCGAGTCCGCCGACTCATGGCCCGCCGCGGCGCAGAAATTCGCGGACGAGGTCAACAGACTTTTAGACAAGAGCGAGCTTTTATTCTCCACGCTGAACGGCGAGCTGCACTGTTACGGCGACGGCGCGGTCATCCGCTGCACAGATCCGTCGGAGGGCGACAGCAGCAGGACGCTGATGTCCGCCGACCTCGACAACGACGGCAGGGCGGAGCAGATCGTCTGCGAGGATACGTTCGGAGGCTATGAGTTGTGCGTCGTCGATGACAACGGCGAGGAACTGATGCGCGAGCGCATGGCGGAGGGAGACGTCTATTTCCTCTGCCGCAAAAACGGACGCGACATGCTGCTGCAATATAGCCTGATCGAGGGTAAATATCAGGGCAGAAGCAGCTCTTACGACTATTACTACGGGCTTTACACCTGTGACGGCGGCAAGCGGCACATTGTGGAAAATGCCAACGCGGGAATTTATCTGAACCCGACCGACGGCCAGAACGGCGAGTGGGGCGAAGCGGAGGAAGTGTTTGCCGCGCGTGTCAATAAACTGATCGACCAGAGCGAATTCCTTGTCGCCAGACAGGATGGCGAGCTCATTTTGACGAGCGAGGTGGAGCGCTGGTATTGCAGGTCGCCAAGGACATTCTACATAGCGATGGACGACACGACGATCCGCCTCGATAGGAAGAGCTGGGACTTTGCCGAGCAGTACCCGTCGCTCAAAGGGTTTAAGGACGTCGAGAATGTGGACAACAACTACTTTGTGGTGACGGGGAACTTAGGTGAGAAAAACGACCTCTATGTCATCTTCAATTTCAGGGATGGCACGCTGCTCAAGACCTTCCCAGGCAACAACCTCATCTGGCAAGGGAATGACCTTTCCACCGCGGTCTATTCCTGCTGGTCGGACATTTACGCGCTCAACGGAACGAAGCTCGCTACGCTTGAGCTCGCGAGCGGTGAGGAGATCAGCGGCCTTGCCTTTGCGCCCGACGGCGTGTCGCTGACCGTGACGGTCTCCGGCAAAAACGGCGAACGCAAGGTGACGGTCACACGCAAAGGCGGCGCGCAGCAGACCTCGCTTACCGACTGGACGGAGGGCGACGGCGCGGAGCGCACGTACTTCGCTCCCGTCGGGATCGAGGGAAATGAGACGCTTCTGGCGACGGTCGGCGTGAGCTACCGGCTGGAACAGCAATCGGACGGCACGTCCCGCATCGCGGAGATCACGGGCGCAGAGGGGCTCACGCTGCCGCGCTACCGCCGCGGCTGGGTCAGCGTGGACGAAAAGGCCGACGTGCTGGACGCTGTGATCGCGGACGACGGCAGGAGCGCCGATGTGACGGTGCAGTACTATGCGAGCCTGGGGGCGGGGTATCAGCCGTACACGGCGGGGGTTAATATTGTCGCACCGTGATTCCCTGCATCGTGCAGGGAGTGCGTTAAAGGGGGATATTCTCTTTCCTCGGAAAGAGAATATCCCCCTTTGACCCCCAAGAG
>CALAAN010000205.1 GCA_937884915.1 uncultured Oscillibacter sp. | reverse complement strand
ACTCAGTCGGAGCCGTCCCCTGCGAAGACCTTCACGCAGGAGGAAGCGGACGCCATGATCGGCAAGCGCCTTGCAAAGGCGATGAAGGGAATGCCCAGCGAAGAAGAGCTGACCGCGTACCGCACGTGGAAAGACGGCCAGCAGACCGAGCAGGAGCAGCAGGCTAAGCGAGACAAAGAGCTCTCGGACAGTAAAAATGCCCTGACGGCTGCACAGGCGGAGCTTGAGCAGCTCAAGCGTGACAAGTACGTGCTGTCCAAGGGCCTGAGCGGCGACGATGCGGAATTTATCGCGTACAAAGCCGCAAAGATGGTAGATGACAAGACCACCTTTGAGGCTGCCGTCGACCAGCTTACAGCCAACCGCAAGAAAGTTACGTTCGACTGGGCTGCGCCCGCCGGAGACGGCGGAAAAACCGAAACTGTCAATGCCGCGATGAACAGCATCATCCGCGGCGCACTCAAATAAGGAAAGGAAGTTATTAAATGGCTACTATTGACCGCAGCGCACTTTCCGGCCTCATCCCGGAGCCGGTAACACGCGAGATCATGCAGGGCGCTATCGCTGAGTCGGCTGTCCTCCGTATGGGCCGCCGTCTGGCGAATATGTCGTCCAAAACTCAGACCATCAACGTTCTTGACGCTCTCCCGTCTGCGTACTTCGTCAACGGCGAGGCGACCGACTCCGGCGCTGGCGATGCCTGGAAGCAGACCACGAAGATGGCGTGGGACAAAAAGAAAATCTACGCCGAGGAAATCGCTGTCATCGTCCCCATCCCGGAGGCGGCACTTGACGACGCTGACTACGACATCTGGGGCGAGGTCCGCCCGCGCCTGAACGAGGCTTTCGGTAAGGTTATTGACGCCGCGATCCTCTTCGGCACCAACAAGCCGAGCACGTGGCGCGACGGCGTCGTTCCGTCTGCGATTGCGGCGGGCAACGGCGTCCCGACAACTTCCGACGTTTACTCCGACATTATGGGCGAAAACGGCCTGATCTCCAAGGTTGAGCTTGACGGCTTCAACCCCAACGGCGTTATGTCTGCGATCCAGATGCGCGGCAAGCTCCGCGGCCTGAAGGACACGACCGGTCAGCCGATCTTCAAGTCTGATATGCAGGGCGCGACCCGTTACGGCCTTGACGGCATGGACATGTATTTCCCGATGAACGGCGCTTTCGACCCGTCTCAGGCGCAGATGATCGTCGGCGACTGGTCGCAGCTCGTCTACGCAATCCGCCAGGACATGACGTTCAAGATCTTCACCGAGGGCGTCATTCAGGATCCCAACACCAAGGCGATCACCTACAACCTCATGCAGAACGACATGGTTGCCCTGCGTGCGGTTATGCGCCTCGGCTGGGAAATCGCGAATCCGATCAACGCGTACAACGCCGACATCGAGAACCCGTTCCCGTTCTCCGTCTACGGCAAGGGCGGCACTGTCACCACGGTCACGGTCAAACCCGCGACGGCTACGGTCAACAAGGGCGCGAAACAGGCGTTCACGGCCTCTGTTGCCGGTGATGGCATTGTCTCCGATGCGGTGACGTGGACGCAGAGCGGCGCGAAGTCGAGCATTTCTGAGGACGGCGTCCTTACCGTCGCATCGAACGAAACCGGCTCGTCTATCACGGTCACGGCGACCTCGAAGCAGGACGGCACCACGGCCGGCACTGCGACTGTCACGGTCGGCTCGTAACCGATAGGAGCTGACCCAATGGTATACGCGACCTACGACTACTACGTCGGCACGTATTACGGCCAGATGCCGGAGTCTGACTTCGGGCGTCTGGCCGTCCGGGCCAGCTCCTACCTCGACTACATCACCCTCGGCAAAGCGGCAAAAAACGCCGACCTCGACGCCGTGCAGATGGCGTGCTGCGCTCTGATCGACGCATACGCGGACGTTGAGCGCGCGAAGTCGGCGGCGACAAAGAGCCTTGACTCCATGCAGGACGGCTCTGAACTGCAAAGCCAGTCGGTGGGAAACTGGTCGAGGACATACAGGAGCGGCGCGGACACTGCTTCCGGTGCTCTTGCGACGGCGGCAGAGGTTGAAAAAGGGCTGTATCTGATCGCAAGCCGGTATCTCCTGACGACCGGCCTTTTGTACCGCGGAAGGGGGTGCGCGTGTGGAGACGATGTTCCCCCATGTTGTTACCATCTATAACACCGAAACGGAAGAAATCGCAGACACCGGATTTGAACCGGTGCTGCGCAATTTTATTACCGTTTTGGAGGGCGTGTACCTCGACGCGTCCAAAGGCTCCAACGTCACCAAAAGCGGCTTGGAGGGCGCTGACGCGGTAACGCTCTATATCCCGATGGACGTAAAGGCCACTGACGGCGTTACCGGCGAAGCGAAGAAATACGTCGGCCCCGTGGAGTTTTGGCGTGCAGACGACAAAAGCGGGATTTGGACGCTGACTGCAAACCGCAGCACCTTTTTTGTAAAGGGCGAAGCGGTGCATCCAGACTGGACGGCGCAGAAGATCGAGGCGTACTACGACGGCGTGTATGACGTCTCCAAGGTCGACGAGAAAGACGTCGGCGGAGACATGGCGCATTGGGAAGTCGGTGGCGTGTAGTGCTGACTTTCACAATCAAGTTTGACTCTGCGCCCATTGTCGCCGCGCTGAAAACGAACAAGGAAAAGGCCGAGCACGCCGTCGCCGTGCAGGTGCATAAGGACACAGAGCCGTACACTCCGGCGCTGACCGGGAGCATGAGCCAGCGGACGCGCGTCGTCGGGAACCAGATCGTCTACCCCGGGCCGTATGCAAGGTATTTGTATTACGGCAAGCTGATGGTCGACCCGAACACCGGCAGCTCCTACGCCCCGAAAGGGCAGCACAAGGTACTGACGGACAAAAATCTCGTTTTCAACACGAGTATGCACGGGCAGGCACAATCGCACTGGTTCGAGGCGTCCAAAGCCGAAAATCTCGAAAAATGGGTCCGAGTGGCCGCGAAGGTGATGACGGATGGAAAGTAACAAACCGAAACAGCTTGTGACCGCCGCGGAGGTCGACGACATTTCCCGGAAGGTTTTGACGTGGGCCAACGGCTTCCCCGACAAGCCCGTCTCCGTCATCCGGTACGAGTACCTCGAGGTCGACTCGGCTACGGGCGACGAGACCGGGATGGCGCTCTCGACGATTCAGGGGACGTACATCACAAGGCGGTACATCCTCGGCGGACATCAGGCCGAATACCAATTTAAGCTCATTTACCGGCTCAAACCGGCGAAAAGCAACGACAAACGGCTCAAAGCCGACGCACTGCTCAATCGCTTTGGTGACTGGGCGCGCGAGAACGTCCCGAGCCTCGGTGACGGGGTGCGGGCGATCAAGGTTGAGCCGGTAACGCAATCGTCCAAGTTTGCCGCCTACGAAGACGGCTACGAGGACTACCAAATTTTAATGAAACTGACATATGAGGTGATTTAACATGGCTGATCTTACCTTTAACACGACCGCAGGCCAGACCGTAGCCCGCGAACTGCTGGTCGCGTACCTCAATACGGGCGCGAGCGGTGAACCGGTGTGGTCGCCGATCGGCAAGCGTGTCGAGGACTCGAGTGAGGAACTTGACTGGGGCGAAGAGTCCAAGCAGGACATCTTTGGCAACACCTACACCACGCTCAAAAAGCCGACCATCACGCAGACGTTTGACCCCTGCGAGCTCGATTCCGGCGACAAGGCACAGGAGAAAATCTGGAACCTTGCTATCAAAGATCAGAACGCGCAGGCACTCGCAAACCTCGACATGCTGATCGTCCACCTGTACGCAGGCACGGAGGACACGGCCGTTTTCGCCGAGCGCTATTCGGCGTGCTCTGTCAAGCCGTCCGGCCTCGGTGGTGAGGGCGGCGGCAATATCGGTATGCCGATCGATGTCACCTATGGCGGCACGCGCGCCACTGGCACGGCGTCGGTCTCCGATGGCACTGTGACGTTTACGGCAGGCTAAAAAAGGGCGGCATAGCCGCCCTAATTCTTTGGAGGGAACCGCATGAAAGACCTGAATTTCGACACTGGCGTAGTTACGTACAACCTCAACGGTGCGTGCGAAGTCAGCTTCAACCCTACCGATAGCACGTTCGTTGAGCGGCTTTTCAATGCTTTCGATACGCTCGACAAAAAGCAGGAGGACTACAAGGCCGAGGCCGAGAAGAACAAGGGCACGCGCGAGATTTTCACGACGGCTCGCAAGCTCGACACGGAGATGCGCGACATCATCAACGAGACATTCGAGCAGGATGTCTGCACGCCGCTCTTTGGCGAGATGAACGTTTACGCGCTTGCGGACGGGCTTCCAGTGTGGGCAAACCTCATGCTCGCGGTGATGGACGAGACGGACAGCGCGTTTGCGCGTGAGCAGAAAGCGCAGTCTCCGCGAATCCGTAAATACTCCGCCAAGTATCACAAATGACCTACGAGCTGCCGACGAGCGTAACCGTCAACGGCCGGGGATATGCGATCCGCTCCGACTATCGGGTCGTGCTCGATATTATTTCCGCGCTTTCTGACCCGGAGCTCGATAGCGAGAACAAGGCGCTCGAAACACTCGAGTGCTTTTACCCGGATTTCCCGGATATGCCGGTAGAAGATTATTCTGAGGCGCTGAAACAGTGCACTTCGTTCATCAACGGCGGTGAGTCGGAGGAAAATGCAAAGCGCCAGCCCAAGTTAATGGACTGGCAGCAGGATTTCCCGCTTATCGTCGCGCCGGTGAACCGCATCCTTGGAAAAGAGATTCGCGCGCTGGAATACCTTCACTGGTATACCTTCCTTGCGGCGTATCAGGAAATCGGGGATTGCACATTTGCTCAGGTTGTCGGCATCCGGCGGAAGAAACTGAAAGGGAAGAAGCTGGACGATTCCGAACGCGAATTTTATAAGCAGAACCGGAAGCTCGTCGACTTCAAGCGATCGTATACGGCGGCAGAGAACGAAACCGTCGGGAAATGGGTATAGAAAAGCCGCCCCGAATTGGGGCGGCGTGGGTTATTCGGCGGAAAGGCTGCAATTGGAAAGCTGCACGTAAAATACCGATTTCCCGGTGCATCTTCCGTAGATTGTGATGGTGTCACCGTCGGATAGCGCGGCGAGCTGATCCGATTCGCTCCCGTTTTTCGGAAAAAAGCACTGGATTGGATAAAACTCAAAATCGCTTCCGCTTTCAAGCGATACGCACGGTGCGTCCGTGATGGCGTCTTTCCCGATGTCCTCCACAACGCCCGTGACGGCGAGGAGCTTTCCTTTGTAGAGATTGTCGGCGTTTACCTCGTTTTCGTGGTATGCCGTCCACAGGGCGGTGGCGTCAATGGCGACATACTCCGGCGCTTGCTTATCTGCATTGCTCGTTCCGCCTTGCGAAGATCCATCGCTTGAGCTGGAACCTCCACTAAATGCGGCGATGGCGACAAGAATCACGGTTATTACGACGATCACCGAGCAAATAGTGTATGCGGTGTGGTTAGCCTTGTTCGGGTGCTTCGCGCCGCAATTCGGGCACTTTTTCGCATTCTTTGCGACGTACTCGCCACAGGCGCGGCACTCTACGAGATTTCGGCCGGCCTTAAGCGGCGCACCACAGTTCGGGCACGTCTGCGCGATTTTATCAAGCTCTGCGCCGCAGGATTCGCATTTAATGGTTTTCATTCTCTTTCCCTCCAATATGTTGCTGTATGCCCCATCATACACCAACATTCGCATACTTGCAACAGGTAGGTGATTACATGGCAGGATTCGACGGTTCGTTTGTTATCCAAATCGACGCCGATGACAAAGAAGCAGAGCAGAAGCTCAACGAGCTTAAAGCCGAAGCACAGAAGCTCAACGATGCCCTGAACCAAAAAAGAGGCAAAAAGTCCGCGCTGTCGCAGGAATTGTCCGAAATTGGCTGGCGGCTTGACGAAGCAAAAGCAAAGCTGGAAGAGCTTAACACGGCCGACGCAGATAGCGGCACATTGTACAGGCAGAATCAGGAAGTCTCGCAGTTGCAAGCGCAGTTTGACGCGGCAGCGAGGGAGTCCGAACGGCTGGAAACCTCGATTGCACGCAGCGAGCGCGCGCTCGAGGCGACCGAACGGAACGCGGGAGAATACTCGGCGCGGCTCGCGGGCGCACGGACGGAAGCCGATGGCCTCGGCGGCAATGTCGCTGAGGCGACAGCGGAGACGGACAGCCTTTCCGCTGCCGGGAAAGAAGCTGAAAAGCGATTTAATAAGCTCTGGAAGCGAATTGCCGGGCTTGCAAAGCGCGTTTTCGTCTTTACGCTCATCACAAAAGCGCTGCGGAACGTCAAAGAATACGTTTGGCAAGCAATTCAGACGAACGACGAGGCGATGCAGTCCATCGCAAAACTGAAAGGTGCGTTGCGGACACTAGCGCAGCCGCTTATTCAGATCGTCATCCCGGCTTTTACCACGCTCGTGAACGTCATCACACAGGTTATCAACGCGATTACGCAGCTCGTCGCAAAAATCCTCGGATCGTCCGTCGGCGCGTATGCTGAGTCGGCAAAAAATCTGTATGACGAGCAGCAAGCGCTTTCTGGCGTCGGGAGTGCTGCGAAAAAATCCGGAAAATACCTTGCATCCTTCGACGAGATCAACCAGATCGGCGACAAGGATTCGGGCGGTGGCGGAGGCGCATCCGGCACGCAGCCGGACTTTACGGGTATGGTCTCTGACCAGCTTGGGGCGATCGTTGGGCTTTTTGTCGGTGCTGGCCTCGTGGCGCTCGGCGCAATCCTTGCATTTTCCGGTGCAAATATCCCGCTCGGTATTGGGATGATGGCGATTGGCGCTATTACGATGTGGAGTGTGATAAGCGAAAACTGGGACAAACTACAGGCGCTTTTGCAAGGAAAAATCGGAGTTATCATGATGATCCTCGGCGGGGCGCTTCTGGCGCTCGGCGCGATCCTCGCTTTTTCTGGCGTCAATATTCCGCTTGGCCTTGGACTCATGATCGGCGGCGCAGCATTCCTTGCCGCCCCGGTTGCGGCGCGGTGGGAAGCAATCACAAACGCGCTCGGCGGGACGATTAACGCAATTGTGACGATTGTCAGCGCGGCGGCGATTGCGGTCGGTGCAATCATGCTTATCTCCGGTGCCAATATCCCGCTTGGCCTCGGGCTGCTTGCGGCTGGCCTCGCCGGGATGGCAGCAATTGCCCCGAAGTGGAGCACGATGCTTTCGAAGCTGAAAGGGCCGATTTCCCAGATTGTTGCACTGATAAGCGGCGCGCTTCTTGTAACCGGCGCGGTGCTGCTTTTTGCGGGTGCAAACATCCCGCTCGGTCTCGGACTCCTTGCAGCTGGCGCGGTTGGGCTTGGCGCGAGTGTCGCGGCAAATTGGCAGACTGTAGTCGGCTTACTGCGCGGCCCGCTTGGCGCGCTTGCAGCAGTCCTCGGCGGATCGCTGCTTATCCTCGGCGCTATCTTCGCGTTTTCCGGGGCGAGCATCCCGCTCGGCCTTGGCCTCATGGTCGCTGGCGGCGCGAGCTTGGCGGCGGCCATTGCGCCGAACTGGAACCTCATCCTCGATAAAATCCGCAGCGCGTGGAATGCCATAAAGGCATTCTGGAACGCGCATATCGCGAAAATCTTCACGTCCGACTATTGGGCGGACAAGGCGAAATCAATGGTCAACGGCTTTATCGGTGCGCTTGAAAGCGGCATCAACTTCATTTTGAGCGGCGTTGCGAGCCTCGTAAACAGTGTGACTGGGCTGCTCAATTACATCCCAGGCGTCAACATCCCGACGGCGGACTGGGGCAACGTGCAGCTTCCCCGCCTCGCACAAGGTGCGGTTATCCCGCCGAACCGCGAATTTCTCGCCGTGCTCGGTGACCAGAAAAGCGGTACGAACATCGAGACACCGCTCTCCACGATGGTGCAGGCTTTCCGGCAGGCGCTCTCTGAAAGCGGTTACGGAAATCAGACCGAAGCGCAGCTCGTCCTTGACGGGCAGGTGCTCGGCCGCATCGTGTACAAGCTCAATAAGGCTGAGACAAGCCGCATCGGCGTGAATCTGGTGGAGGGGTGACGGATGAACTATTGCAAAATCAACGGCAAGGCGTTCGACGTCACCGTTGCCATCTCAGACATCGAGGAAACCTTTAACGTCCTCGACGGCTCCAATGCCGGGCGCGTGATGTCCGGCCGGATGATCCGCGACGTGATCGGTACGTACATCGGCCACAAGATCACTTTCTTCAACGGGAAAAGCAACGCTGACTTTGACGCTCTGTGGGATTACCTTATCGCACACAGCGTGGACGACTACGTCACCCTCGAAGCGGCGGACGGGCAGAAGTCGATCTCGTATCAGGCGTACTACACGAGTGGCACGCGCTCGCTCAGAAGTGCGGCGGACGGCGCAAACGTGTGGGACGAGATCGAGATCAACTTTGTCCCGATGGACGCGCAGGTGAAGCCATGAGCACATCAAAAATCGTCTACAAGGATATTGCGCCGGGAGCCGCGGGTAACGCGACCGTCGCCACCAGCTCAGAAAATGGGTTTTCCTCCCCCACTGAGCTGGTCGGCGACGGCACGACAGCGGCGCTTGCTACGCTGGAACTAAATCAATGGGCTTTGGACGGCTCACGGGGCGTCCATAACGGACAGACGGTTTCTTTTTGGTCGTCGGCCATGTCCGGCGCAGACTGCGCTTTTGAAAACGTGCCCGTTATCACGATCACATTTTCGCAGGCGTATTCGTCCGTCGGCGTAACGCTTATGTCCGATTTTCCCGGCCGACCGTCGCTTGTGAATATCGCGTGGTATCAGGGGACGACGCTAAAGATAAGCAAAGATTTTGCTGTGACGTCCGATATTCAGTTTTGCGAGCAGACAGTCGTCGCGTTTGACAAGATCGTCCTGACGATCAAAAAAACGTGGCTGCCGCGGCGGTATGCGAGGCTTACCGGAATCGTCTTCGGCGTCATCCGCGAATTTGGCATGGAGGAGTTGCGCAACGTCCAGATCGTGCAGGAAATGCACCCAGTCGGCGTCGAGCTGCCGACCTCCACCATGACGTGGACACTGGATAACCGAGCGAATGTTGCGTATCTCTTTCAGGAGAAGCAGCCGGTCGAGGCATGGACGGACAATCATCTTATCGGCGTGTACTACATCAACCAGTCCGCGAGATCGTCGACAAGCGTTTATAAAATCGACTGCAAGGACTCGCTCGGCGTGCTGGACGACGCGGCTTTTGCTGGCGGCGTCTACACCGAAAAATCCGCCAAGACACTCTTTACGGAGATCGTCGGCGACGACTTCGACGTCGACTTTGGCACGGTCGCGGACGTCAACCTCTCCGGCATCATCCAAGCCACGACAAAGCGGGCTGCTTTGCAGCAGGTGCTTTTTGCGTGGGGCGTGTGTGCGGCGACGGATGGCGGGTACGAAATCCGCGTCTTTACCCTCGACGACACAACAGAGGTCATCGGCGAGGGCAGAACCTACCAAGGCGCAACGGTCACGACGGACGCGCTCGTCACGTCGGTTTCGGTTACCGCTCATTCCTACGCCGAGGACGCCAATGGCGGCGTGGAGATCGGCGGAAAGAAGTACACCGACACGCAGACGGTATATACCGTGACAAATCCCAACGTCACGGCAAACACGAAGTCGAACGAAAAAAAGGTGACTGACGCGACGCTTGTCTCTCCGGCCATCGGCCAGACGACCGCGCAGCGCGTCTATGACTACTACGCAAAACGAGATCAGGCCAACGCGAAGATCGTGCTTGACGGTGAAATCCTCGGCGATTGCGTCACCGTCCCCACACCGTGGGGCACGACCGTGACGGGCAATATCGCCAAAATGGAGATCACGCTATCAAACACCGTCGCCGCAAGCCTGACGCTGGCAGGTGCGTAACGAATGAGCACAGTAACAAACTACGCTTACACGGGAGCAAAGCAAACCGTTACCCTTAAGCCCGGCCGCTACAAGCTGGAATGCTGGGGCGCGCAGGGCGGCTATCGCAGCAGCACGTCCTACGGCGGCCTCGGCGGGTACAGCGTCGGCGAAATCTCGCTCGAGAAGCAAACCACCCTGTATGTCTACGTCGGCGGCTCCGGCAATACGGGCAAGACAAACGGCGGCTTTAACGGCGGCGGCAAACGCTCGACATACAACGGCGGCGGCGGCGCGACGGATATTCGCGTCGGCACAGACAGTTTGTATGCCCGCGTCATCGTAGCGGGCGGCGGCGGCTCTGACGGCGCGACGAACAAAAACGGCATGTACGGAGGCGGCGAGACGGGCGGCACGGCGACGCAAAGCTACGGCTCAGGCGGTGGCGGCGGCACGCAGGCGGCCGGAGGCACGGGCGGCAGCGGAAACGCCGGAACATTCGGCCAAGGCGGCGAGGGAAAGGCGGCGAGCAGCGGCTATGCTGGCGCAGGCGGCGGCGGATGGTACGGCGGCGGCGGCTCTTACCCGGACGGCTCCGGCGATGACGACCGCGGCGGCGGTGGTGGTTCCGGCTTTGTCTGGACAGGCTCCAACGCCCCGAGCGGCTATCTGCTCGGCGCGGCGTATTATCTGACCAACGCCAGCACCAAGGCGGGCAACACGTCGTTTACCGCGCCCGGCGGGGCGGCTGAAACAGGACACTCCGGCGATGGCTACGCGCGAATTACCTGCCTCGAGCTGTACAAGCAAGTTCCTGACGCTCCTGCAAACTTCCGGCAGACGGCAAAGGACTATTTTAGCCTTTCCCTCGCGTGGGGCGCGGTCGAATGTACAGGCTACAAGCTGTACAGGGACGGGACGCTTATCTCCACACAAACCGGCACGACGTACACGGATTCAAGCGTCGAGCCCAACAACACATACACCTACAAGCTCGTCGCCTATAACTCCGAGGGCGACAGCGACCCGACGACGATCTCTGCAAAAACAAGCGAGGGCTTCGTCGTTAAGATTTTTGAGATCACTTCGGCGGCTTTTGCCCCGAATCCGGTCAATATCAACAGCGCAACCAAATTATCCGTAGAGGTCACGGAGGCGGTCAAGATCCTTGAGCCGTACTATTACTACTCCGGCGACATCTACGCTGGCGAGGTGTAAATATGGCAATCAAAACAGTTCGCGCGCAAGTAAATGGCACATGGCATACCCTGACGCTCAACTCGTCTACAGGCAAATACGAGGCGTCGATCACAGCGCCCGGCAAAACATCGTATAACCAGAGCGGCGGGTATTACAACGTCAAAGTCGAGGCCACCAACACGGCAGGCACGACCGCATCGGCCGATGCGTCGACGGTATCGGGCTTAAAGCTCTACGTCAAAGAGCGCATCGCTCCGGTCATCACGATCGTCTCCCCGTCCTCCGGTGCGTATGTGTCCAACAACAAGCAGCCGGTCGTGTTTACCATCACGGACGAGGCGGAAGGCTCCGGCGTTGATCTGACGTCGCTTGTCGTCAAGCTTGACGGCACAGCGGTCGCAGCGGCGACGCTGACCAATACGGCCGTCACAAACGGATACAGCGTGACGTACACGCCAGCGTCTGCCCTTAGTGACGGCTCCCACACGGTCACGGTCGACTGCAAAGACCACGACGGCAACAGTGCAACGCAGAAGTCCACGACGTACACGGTCGACACCGTCCCGCCGACGCTCAACATCACGGCTCCGGTGGACAACCTCATTACAAATAACTCGTCGCTGACCGTCGCAGGTACGACAAACGACGCGACCTCGTCGCCGGTCACGATCAAGGTCAAGTTAAACGGCGTCGATCAGGGCGCGGTCACGGTCGGCACGGGCGGCGCGTTTACGAAGGCGATCACGCTTGCCGAAGGCTCGAACACCATCGTCGTCACCGCGACAGATGCGGCGGGCAAGGTGTCCACGGTCACGCGCACGGTCACGCTTGATACCTCCGTCCCCGTTATCAAATCTGCGACGATTACGCCGAACCCGGTCGACGCAGGTAAAACGATGGTCATCTCGGTCACAATCGAATGAGCACGCAGGAGATCACCGTCTCTCTCCCGTCCGATATTGTGTATGTCTCCGGTACGGTAAACGGCAAGGCGTACACATGGACGCTGGTAGGTGTGGCATGGCAGGCAATCGCGGACAGGGCAAGCGACGACACGTACCTCGTCGCTCTGACCGCCATCAACAGCGCCGGAACAAGTACAAACTACGAGTTTACGCTCTACTACGGCCTGTTGAAGCTCATCACCGACAGAACGCAAGCGGATGTTGACCGCGTCGCATCGCTCGCCCAAAAGGGCTACGGAGCGATGACCGACGCAGAGAAAACCGAGTGGAACGCGGGACTGAAAGGCGCGTACAACGCCACTGACCTAAACCGCGTCGGCTCCGCCGTAAACTACGTCGCAGGGCGGCTGAACGCACAGGGCTACGCCGTGACGGTCAGCCCAAAAATCGACTGGACGGTTACGGACATTCCCACGCCCGCGCAGCTGGCCGCGTATCTCGCCGACGTTGCGGCGATTCGCGCAGCCCTTGCGGTGTACGAGGAAACGCCGGAAACCCCGGCAGACATGGAAAAATTGACCTTTGCCGAAGCGAACGACATCGAGCGAATCCTGCTCGACGTCGACGCGCTCATCACCAACATGATGGCGGCATGGTACTACGCCGGAGAACTGTACTCCGGGGAAGTTTAGGAGGTTAAGCGCTTTGGAAATATGGAAGCCGATTAAAGGCTATGAAAACCGCTACTGGATAAGCAGCGAGGGCAGAGTGAGACGAGCCTCGTATGTTGACACAATCGGAAGAACCAAGAAAGAGCGCATCCTCCGAGCAACCGTCAGCGGAAACGGTTACGAAAAAGTCGGCCTGACCAAGAACGGAGTCAAAGCAACAAAATTGGTGCACCGGCTCGTCGGAGAGGCGTTTTTGGAAAACCCTGAGAATTTACCAATGATCAACCACAAAGACGAGAACAAGCGCAACAACAATGCTGAAAACCTCGAGTGGTGCGACAGTACGTACAACAACAATTACGGGACGTGCAGCTATCGGCAGGCGCGAACAAAAGGCCGGAAAGTTGCTCAGTTCCTGCCGTCTGGTGAATTTGTTTGTGACTACTACAGCATTATGGAGGCTTCGCGCCGGGCGAATGTTTCGGCCGGCTCGATTTGTCAGAGTTTAACGCTTGGAAAGCCTACAAATGGTTTTCTCTGGAAAGATACAAAGGAGGTAAAAGTTTATGCGTGATCGTGTTCCCAGCTATCCGGG
>CALAAN010000204.1 GCA_937884915.1 uncultured Oscillibacter sp. | reverse complement strand
AATAAAATTGTCCGTTAAGACGGGACGCATCATCGCTGAGGGGATGAAGAGAGCAGGCGATATAGCCGCGCTGGTTCGTGCCGGTATTTGGGAAAGAGAGGTCGGCGCAGTAGAACTGCCGGAAGCAATTTTGGTACCAGTTGCTGAGGCTGGCCTGTTCTGTGCCGGGATCAATGTAGGGAGCGGTGTAGGTCGTGCCGTCCGGACTGTCATAGAGTACTCGGCCGGTGAACTCTTCGGCAAGCCAGTTGCCGATGTCGTAGTTTGGCTCGACGGCAAAGCTCTCGGTGCCATAGAAATGTGTGCCCTCGTCCCAGCGGAAATGATAGGAGAGAAACAGCCTGTCGAAGGGACGCTCGACAGCGACGACGGTCATGTGGAAGGCGTCATTTGCCTGCGGCTTGCCGTTGTAGTTGGTATAGCCGCCGCCGGTGCACTCCCTGACGAGCACGCGCTCGGCGCGGAGGCAGGTGAGAAGGTCCTCGTCGGAGAGGTCGTTGAGCTCGGATTCGGGATAGCCGAGAGCGAGGAGCCGTTCATAGGCTTCGACCACCTGCGCGTCGGTGCCGGTCTCTTTGGGTGTCCAGTCCATACGGTAGGAGCCGAAAAAAGAATAGCCACAGGCGGTGATGACGGCAAGAACGGCGAGCAGCGAGCCGACAAGTTTGGGATTCGAGAACCGCTCCCTGACCGGCTCGATGGCGCAGCCCTGCGCGGCCATCGACTTTGCGAGCTTGTTGAGGCGGACGACCAGGTAGAAATACCAGATGACAAGCGCAATAAGCAGCAGGGGAATCGGGGTGAGCAGCGCCGCAGTGTAGATCAGAATGTACCAGAGCAGCAGCGCGCCCGCAGCAGGGGCAGCAGGCGGCATTATGCCCGTGGCGCGCTGCATGTCGAGCAGGCCCTGCCAGAGGCAGAAGAGCAGCACGAGCTGCACGGCGGCGGCAATGACGGAGAAAAGTGCCGTCAGGTTGGTGTCCGCACGGTAGATCACGGCGTTCTGTCCGAGCTCGACAAAAAGAAGCAGTATGTGCAGACAAGCGCAGACATAACCCGCGCGCAGGAAGCCGTTGACCCGCCGCAGGGCGCGAAAGCCGACGAGCAGGCAGAGCGTACCGATCAGCGGCAGCAGCGTATCGAGGTTCCAGAACTTCAGCGTCACGCCGGTGACGGCGAGGCCGACGGCGATGAAGCTCATCGCGCGGCGGAAGGGCGAATCGCTCACGTCGGGCGTCTCCAGCTCGGGCGCAGAGAGCGCGTCGGCTATCTCCTGCGCGGGCGTGAGGGCTTCGGGCGGATTTTCCTGCGTGGGAGCATCGGCGGGCGGTTCGGGCGGGGGAGTTTGCGGCAGATCAGGAAAAACTTGGTCGGTCATGCGAATTCCTCCTTGGCGTTATGTTAACAGAATCACGAGATCGAGACGACGAACTGCCAGACAGGTACGGCCAAATAATAGCCAAGGACAGCGGAAGCGAGATTGGCCGTGATCGCATAGGCCGCGGCGCGGCCCTTGCTGTGGCCGGTGAGAAGGCCGCGACCGGCGTAGAGATACAGCTCGACGAGCAGAATGACGAGTTCCGCCGGAAGCAGAAAGAAAAAGAGATACCAGCCGCTCACGCCGCTGTGCGCGGTGACGGACGAGGATGCAACGGCCAGAAGGCCCTGTGTCAAAAGGTTGACAAGCAAAAATGCTTTCCAATTCTGCTTCCATGAGTATTGGAACAGAAGCAGCAGCGCACCCTCAATGAGAAGCGTCGGTACGAGCGTCGCAAGGAATTGCAGCAAATAGCCGGTGACGGTCGAGGGAACGATGACGGTGGTGTTCTCAGTGTCGTCTGCCCAGTGGACGGTCACGCTCGATTGCAGTACCTTGCGTTCGAGTGTGTCAGAGATCCAGACCTTGCCGGACTGCGTGACAAGGATGATGCGGTAGGTGCTCGGTACGCCGACGTAGCCGAACCGGTGCAGTGCATTGCCGGAGGCGTCGGTCCCCGTGGAAAAGAGATGGCTGAAGATCGGCGCGCCGAAGGTCCCCTGTGCCGTGCAGGCGTGCCATCCGGCGGGAATGTTGTCGAGCAGCAGGGCGAGGAGATCTTCGTTGAGCGGGACGGTGGTCTCGCTGCCGTCACTGTTCGTGATGACGGTGCTCCGTTTCAGGCGGCTGTTGCCCTCGCTCGCGTCCCAATTGCCCTCGGCGAGCAGGTCAAGATAGTAGGGCTCCTGCGGCGCGTCTTTGACGCGCACAATGAGTTGGGGCTTTGGCCCGTTGTCGGCAAAGGCAAAGGTCGTGAGCGCAAGAGACGCGAGGAGCGCGCAAACGAGCGCGCGAAGAGATTTTCGTTTCATCCAAATTTCCTCCTTTTTTTTGTGTGTGGAGTGTTCCATCTTCCAATCATATAGACGCAAAAGATAACAAAAAAGTTCACGCTTTTACAAATTTTATCATAAAACATTGTGCTGTGGGGAAAAAGTTTTGGCGGGGCGTTGTACTTTTTCCGCATTCTGTTACAATAGGGAAGAAAAAGAAGCACATTGGGGGAATGAACATGAAATGGTATGCGATCGGCAGGACGCTGACGCCGCTGGACCGCGCGCCGGAGAGCGGCGCGGCGGTGGTGCTGCTGAATTCGGACGAGCTGGCGCACGAAACAGCGCTGCCGGGGCTCGACGCGGTGCTGCACCATACGCCGAGCGCGCGGGACGCGCACGTCTGCAAGGCGGAGGTGCGCTCCAACTGTCTGAGCGGAACGCTTGCGCTGCCGCGCGGCCGCAGAGACGGCACGCGCCTTTGCTGCGGCTATCTGGTGACGGAAAATCGCGTGGTGCTGGTGGACGACGGAGAGATGATTGAGCCTTATTTGAAGCGCATCGTCAAGGAAAAACGCCTGACAGAAAACAGCGTCGGGCGCTTCCTCTATGACTTCTTCGAGCTGCTCATTGCCAAAGACTTGCACCGCCTGGAGGAGATCGAGGACCGCGCGACGGCGCTGGAGGAGCGCGTGCTCGCGGGCGAGCTGGATGAATTCAGCACCCCGATGAGCGAGCTGCGCAAGGAGACGATGGCGTGGTACCGCTACTACTCCCAGCTCGACGACGTGGCGTGCGAGCTGCGGGAAAACGAGAACGGCTATTTTTCGGATGAGGAGTGCGGGCTGTTCCGCCTGTTTGAAGAGCGCGTCATCCGCCTGCGCGAGGAATCGCAGCTGCTGCGCGAATACTGCACGCAGATCCAGTCGCTGTTCCAGTCGGAGATTGACATCCGGCAGAACCGCATCATGCAGATCCTGACCATCGTGACGACGATCTTCCTGCCGCTGACGCTGCTGGTCGGCTGGTACGGCATGAACTTTTCCGGCATGCCGGAGCTGAGCTGGAAATACGGCTACCCCGCCATCATCCTCGTGAGTATCGCTATTGTGGCGCTGAGCCTGTGGGTATGCAAAAAGAAGAAATTCTGGTAAGAAAAAAGGAACGGCGCGAGCCGTTCCTTTTATTTTAATAGGAGTCACTTCTTGTCGAAGTAGTAGTCGCGGAAATTGTGGTACTGCGCGGCGTAATAGCGCAGCAGGCGATAGAGGCGCGAAAGCGGCAGATCGCCCTTGCAGAAGAGCGTGTGCGTGCCCTTAAACTGCTTGAGCTCTTCGGAGAGCTCCCTGTCCTTGACGTAGCGGCGCAGAATGCCGGTCGGCACGTTCTGCCAGAGGGCGACGGTGTGGTTGTAAACGCAGTCCGCGCGCTTGCCGTAGACGACGTCGTCGGTCAGCAGCTTCATCATGTTGAGCCCCGCGGCGCGGCAGAAGTAGCTGCTGCGGCCAAGGCGCGGATTGATCTCGAAGAGTACGTAGCGGCCCGTGCGGCGGTCGTACTTCATGTCGATGTTCGAAAAACCGACGTAGCCGAGCTTTTCGAGAAATTCCTGCATCCGGTCGTACAGCGCCTGATCGCCGCGCGAGATGATGGCGGCGTAGTTGCCGACGGATTTGGGGTCGTAGTATTCGAGCACCGGCTGGCCAAGGCACATCGCGCGCACGTGACCGTCCAAATCAGAATAGCTGTTGAGCACGCGCATCGCGTCGTCGCCGCCGGGAATGAACTCCTGCAAAATGAGCTTGCCGCGATAGTCCGACCGGTTCATGCTGTGGATCATCGTCAGGTACTGCTCGCGCGTGTCGAAGAAGAAGACCTTCTTCTGCCCCTCGAAGTGGCAGCGGAGATAGTCGAGCGCGTTGGAATTCTCAGGCTTGACGACGATGGGAAAGTCGAATGGCAGGCGGTCGACGACGCTCTCGCGGTCCTCAGGAGAGGCGACGACGGTCTTGGGATAGTCCATGCCGTACTGCTCGCAGAGGGCGTAGAACTTGTCTTTCGTGTCAAACGTCTCAAGCAGCTCGTCGGAGATAAAGCGGTTGGCGATCAGCCCCTCGAAGTGGTCGTAGTGGCGGCAGAGAAGGCCGGTGTAATAGTCCGAGCACGGGATGACGAGCAGCTTTTTATAGTCCTGCGCGCACTGCTTCAAAACCTCAAGCAGCGCGCCGGGGAAGACCTCCTCGCGCTCAAAATCCGGGATAATGCGGCAGAGAAACAGGTGTGAGCTGCGCGTGGGGACGAGCTGCTGCGTGCACAGCAGCAGCGGCGTGACGTGATAGGCCTCCTGGAAGAGACGCGCCGTGCCGTAGGCGTTTTCGTCGCTGCCGAGGATGATGGGCAGAAAGTCCTTCTTTTTCACCGTTTTTTCGCTGCTCGCCGGCGCGGCGGGATGGACCTTGTCGTATTCGACGAGGTATTTGAGTGTGAGCTCGACGTCGCTCGGGTAGGGGACGAAGACGCTGCCGCGCTTCATCGTTGTCTCCTCGCCCTTGCCGGTCAGGAGCACGACGCGCGCGCCCTCGCCGTCTAAGATCGCGCGGCGGATGCACTCGGCGCGGTCTTCGAGCACAAGGTGCGGGCAGGCGACATGCTTTTCAATGTCGGCGGCAATCTGCGCGAACGGCTCTTCGCCGGAGTCCTCCTCGGTGATGTAGACGAAGTCGCAGTTCTGCCCGCTCAGCTCGCCTAAGTCCTTTCTGCGCTGGAGCGCGTGAGAGCCGGGGCAGCCGAAGACGGAGATCATCTTGCGGCCGGGGTATTCGATCTTCGTCGAGCGGTAGAGCGCGTCAAAGCTCATGCGGTTGTGCGCGTAGTCGACGATGACGGTGACGTTCTTGTCGCGGCTCTCGTAGATCTGCATGCGGCCCGCGGCGCGCGCCTTGCGAAGGCCCGAGCGCACATACTCCTCTGGCACGTCGAGCACCATGCAGATGGCCATGGCGGCAAGGGCGTTGGAGATGTTGAAAAGACCGGGCATCGTGATGGAAAATTCGCCGTTGTACTTGAGCGAAGAGACTGTGAAATAGAGACCGTCGCTGCGCTTTTCCACATGCTGGC
>CALAAN010000203.1 GCA_937884915.1 uncultured Oscillibacter sp. | reverse complement strand
CAGCATCGCTGCGGGCATGGACGCCCACATCTCCAAGCCCATCGACGTGGCCATCCTCGAAAAGACGATAAGAGGGTTTCTTACCCCCCCCCCGAATCCGCGATACGCGGACGAACGTTCACCAGAAACGTTCACAAATGGGTGACATCACCGTAAGCATATAAAAAGGAACGCGAAAGCCATCGGCTTTCGCGTTCCTTTTCTTTTTGTTCCCTATCGGTTCCTACGGTAGCCCTGCTCGTCTCGGTACTCGGGATGCGCGCGGCAGTAGGGATCTTTGTCGCCGCAGATCGTGTAGTCGCATTTGCAGCCGTTCGAGCAGGTCGTTCTGCGGATGAGCCGCGCGCGGATGAGCTCCATGCCGGCAAAATCCGGATTGCAGAGCGCGGGCATGACCTCGAGCAGGTCGTGCTTTTTGGCGAATTCCGCCGTGGGACATTCGGTGAACTCATAGTAGATGGGCTTGTCCTTGTCAAACGGCGCGACGTTCATCTTGAAGTCGCCCCACTTGTCGCACCGCTTTTTTGCGTTCAAAAATGCGCAATGCAGAAGCCTTTTGAAAAGAGGCTTGTTGATGTCGATGAATTTGAGCTTGCCGAGCTTTCGGAACGACGGCAGGAACAGCTCGCCCTCCATCTCCTCAATCTCTTGAAGGCTCGTCACGTCCTTGCAGACGACGTAATACGCCATCAGCGCGACGCAGTCGTAATTGCCGCCCGGGCCGTTGTGGAAGTTTTTCTTCCCGCCAAGGTCGGTGCGCCAATCGCTCAAAAAGTTAACATACTGCATCTGCACGCGCTCCCAGACGGCCTCACGTTCCGATTTCGGATAATGGCGCGCGATCTTCTCCCTGATCTGCGCCTTGCAGGGCTTTGAATAGATCACATGACAGGTGCGGTCAAATTGCAGCTGATTGTCGTTCATTGTCTTCCCTCCCGTAACGTTCGGATCAGGCCAGTACCAAATGTAAAAAGCAGCACGAAATACCGATGTCGTTATATTCACTCATGTTTTGTGATCTCCTTCGCAAAATCGAGGCGGACGATCTGCATGTTCATCATGCCGTCGCCGACCTTCGACAAAAAGCGGAAGAATTTCCGGACGTTCTGGTTTCTCAAATCATTGTAGCCCAGCATGTAGCCGCGCGAGGACACGCGCAGCTTATCGCTCCACGCCGAAAGCTCGCGCTTCGCGTCGGAGACGGCGAAATACGCGCCGACGTCCTTGATCTCCGCGTCCTTGAGCCACGTTTTGAGCATCAGCTTGACCGCCTTGCGGTTCGCCGCGTCGAAGACAAGCTTTCCGCCCGGAAACGCCTCCGCCATCGCGCACACGAGCGCTTTGACCTGCGGCGTGAGGAAATAGTAGAACACGCCCGCCGCGAAAAATACCGCGCCGCCGCTCGCGTCGATGCATCGACCGCAGGCGCGACAGCTTTTCGTCCAGCAGCCGATTCAGTTCGACGCCCTGATTGGGGAATCGCCGCGCGACGGTCTCGCGAAACGCCGCGATGATGTAGTTCTCTTTCATGCACTTCCCTCACTTTCGCAAAAACGGCAGCGGCGGCAGCTCATTTTTTTCGACGATCATTTCGAGCATCGCCGCAAAGCCCTGCGGGTCACGGATCTGATACTGCATATGGTTGTGCTCTTCAAAAACGGGGAAATGGCCGTCCGGATAGGCCTTTCTCACTGCGTCGCGGTACTTGAGGTGGTCCTCTGCGCTGCCGAATTCGAAGAAGCAGTGCTCCTGCAGCTCCTTTGGCAGCGGCGGGAACGGCTGATCCTCAAGGCTGCCGGCCATCTGGCGGCGCATGTTGCCGTAGGTGAGCGCCTTGCCCGCGGCGATGAAGTAAGGCGTGATGGCGTCATCGTCGCACCACATGATCTTTTTGAGCGTACCGCCCTTCGACCAGTACAGGCTCTTGATGGCAAGGTACAGAAACGGCACCATCACGCGGCGCGTACCGCGGCTGATCTGCGCAAACTGTCCGCCGTCGAAAAAGGCGTGGTCGACAGGGAGTTTCGTCTGCGACAAAAACGCCGCGGCGAGGTCCGCGCCGATGGACGAGGCCACGACGAGCGCAAGGCGCG
>CALAAN010000202.1 GCA_937884915.1 uncultured Oscillibacter sp. | reverse complement strand
GCGGCGGAACACCTTTGCTTGCAGAAGCTCTTGCCAGAGCGGCTTCTGGTGCAGTTCTTCGACGCTCGCGGCGTGGATGCTCGCGAGCAGTCCGACGCCGCAGTTTGCGGCGAGGCACATCGCGCGAATGTCCTCCTCCGCCGTGATCTCGTCGACCGCGATGACCTGCGGGTTCATGCCGCGCAGCACCATCGGGATGCCAACGGCCTTCGGGCAGAGCGAGAGCACATCCGTGTGGTTGCCGAGCTCCATCTGCGTCCTTCCTTTGCAGCACACGGCGAGCTCACAGCGCTCGTCGATGACCGCCACGCGCAGCGCGCGGTGTTCGGCATCCCCGAGCGACAGCACACGGATGAGATCACGCAGCAGCGTCGTCTTCCCACCGCCCGGCGGTGAAAGGACCAGCGTGCTCAGAAATTGCCCGTCAGCGGCAAACAGCTGCGGCGCAATGTCGCTCCCGAGCCCGATGTGCTCGCACACGATGCGCAGCGCGAGCGACGAAATGTCCTTCAGATTGCTCACCTCGCCGTCGCGCACGACGGCGCTGCCGCACACGCCGAGGCGGAACCCGCCCCGCAGCGGCAAAAAGCCCTGCCGCAGCGTTTCGATGCAGGCGTAGCGCGAATATTCCGTCACCGCGCCGAGCATCTGTTCGAGATCTTCCGCCGTCACGAGCGACGCGCGCCCGTCGGGCGCGGCGTTCAGCTCGCCCTCCGGCGTCAGCACTGTCAGCGGGTGCATCACGCGGAGGCGCAGCTCCTCGACACGCTCCTTCTGCTTGTCCGGCAGCGACAGGGCGAGGCTTTTGAGCCGGTGCGGCAAAAATTCGCACGATTGTTCGTAGCGATAGATCCGTTCCAGACGTTCCACCGTTCCCACTTCCCTTCTTTGGTGTTAGTCCAATCTATGAGGCGGTGGACACGCTTATGCCGGTTTGTCCGCTTTCGGGCAAAAGAAAAAACGGGGAAATTCCCCGTTTTTTCGTGCTTGATTTTTTACTGCTCGCCGCAGGGGCACGCGCAGCCGCAGCCGCCGTTGGGCGCCGCCGCGGGCGGGAAGAAATCGTCCATCGGGAATTCGACCGCGTCGAAGACCTTGCACGGGTCCTCGGTGCAGTCGCCGCCGGCGAGCGTGCACTCGTTGGACGGGATGCAGTAGTCGTACACGGGAATCAAAATCTGCGTGTCGCGCTCTAAGCGCACGGTCGAAAACTGGCCGAGCGAGATGCACACGCGGCGGATGGCGGATTCGTCGAAGATGATCGGCTCGTCAAACGCCGCCAGAATGCCCGCGGGCACGCCGCTGAGCGAGCCGCAGTCGCAGCCGCAGCGGCAGTTGCAGTTGTCGGCAAAATGTGCGCACAGCAGCATCGGGTCGACGACCTCGACCACCGCGGTCGGAAGATTCGCCGTCAGGTTCAGCGGCGCGTCGATGGCGTTCGCTTCAGGGATGGAAGAGTAGATCTTCGCGCCGCTCTCGCTGCCGAAGAGCACCACACGCTTGTCAAAGGTCGCAAGGCCCTCGATCTCGGTGTAGCGCGTGCTGCCGTTGAGCGCCTGCAAGGTGATGCGGTAGAAAAAGTGCATGTCGACCGTGTAGTACCCGCGGTTGAAGTTGACGGGTTCGACGTCGACAAACGTGTAGATGAGCTCGGCGCTGCCGCCGCGCAGACCCTGCGCCGTGCTCAAAACGCTCTGCGCCGTAGCCGTGGGGTAAAAGCGCAAGTCCTCGATGCAATCCTTGTCGCGGCAGGATGAATAGATCTTTTTCGTATGAATACAGACCGCCTCGCGCGCGCTGTTCGCACCGCCGACGGGGCCTGCTGCTACTTTATCAGCCATAAAGCAAGAATACCTCCTATTTTAAGTACTGGAAAGTCGGGCGCGACCGCGCCTCTCTTTCACCCCAGTCTATGCCGTGCGCGAAAATGGGTGTGCCGCGTTTTTGCCGATTTTGAAAAAGACCTATACAAGCGAAAAAAGGTGTGCTATACTAAATATAGTTTTTGACCGACCGATACCGACAACTTTTTGTGGTATTGGCAGTCATTTTGTGTTATGATCGCTGTAAATTCACCCGAGGAGGTGCGCTATGGGGCGCGTCGGTTTTATCCAGGACAAGCTGGAGATCAAATTTCTCATTCTGTATGTTGCTGCACGGCTCATCGAGCCGGTCCCGTTCGAGGCGATGCAGGAGCTGACGATGTGCGACGACGGCATCGACTTTTTTGACTTTTCCGAATGCCTGAGCAATCTGGTTGAGTCACAGCATTTGACGCTCTCGGACGACGGGCTCTACGCCATCACAGAAAAGGGCCTGCACAACGGCGCAATCTGCGAGTCGAGCCTTCCCTACTCCGTGCGCCTGCGCGCCGACAAGAACATCACGATCTTCAACCAGAAGCTCAAGCGCCGCGCGCAGATCCAGTCGGACATCGCGCCGCGCCGCAACGGGACGTACACCGTCACGCTCGCGTTCAACGACGACGAGAACCAGCCCATCCTGAAGATGGAGCTCATGGTGCCCAAGGAGGTCATGGCCAAGGACCTCGCCGAGCGCTTCCAGAAAAATCCCGAGCAGCTCTACACCGGTGTTTTGAACACGCTCTTCTCCGAGCCCGACGAGGGAAAATAATGTACATATCATGGTATGAAAAGAGACAGCCGTTCGGCTGTCTCTTTTTTACTTCAATCTTCGTTTTTCTCCTCCTGCGTCTCATGCAGCAGCTCTTCGACGGGAACGCCGTAGAGCTTTGCGAGCGCGCAGAGGTTCGATGTGCTGGGGTCGGACGTGCCGTTTTCCCACTTGCTGACCGCCTGACGGCTGACGCCAAGTGTCTCGGCGACGAACTCCTGCGTCATCTGTTTTTCCGTCCGGTGCGCCTTGAGCGCCTCGCCGAGCGAGCGGCAGACGGCCTTCTTCTCCTCGCGCACGTCCTTTGACTTGATGTACTTTCGCAGCGCCTTGACGAGCAGCACGAAGAGATAGATGATCGCGCCGTAGACGATGAGCATGATGGGCAGGATGATAAGGGTGAGTTTCATGGTTGTTCTCCTTTTCGTTTGATGCGCTCATCATAGCGAAAAGCAGCGGTTGCCTCCACCAACTATTGCGCAACTTCGCGTTGCGATGGGCCAAACATAGGGCATTTATCGCATGAAGTTCCGGCAGCCAAGCACCGAAAGGTCGCGCAGGCCCAGTGAACGGTAGAACGCAATCGTCTTTTCCGTGTCGTCCGTCACAAGTTGAAACTGGCGAACATTTGCAAAACGATCCATCATCGCGCGCATCAGCGCCGTACCGATGCCGCGGCGCTGGTACTGCGGGAAAACCAGTAGGTTCTGCACCAGCACGATGGTTTCCCCGTCGCCTACGGCGCGAATGAGCCCAATCAGCGTATCACCATCATAGGTGGCCAGCGTCAGAAGCGATTTGTCAAAGCCACGCTGAAGCGCATCGGGCGCATCCGTATAAGCCGTCCAGCCGACGGACGCGTACAGAAGTATGATTTCTTCCTCCTGATAGGTCTGATATTCGATGATCTCCATTAAATTCCTCCATGATTTTGATAGTCTCAAATCATGGGTATACGCAATCTCATCACCGCAGACTCCTTTCTTTTCACTTCACCACAACGTTTTCCTTGCCGAAGCGCTCCTCTAAGTCGCGCACGAGCGAGGTGTGCAGGTCGCAGGTCGTGCCGATGAGCTTGCCGGTATCCGTCAGGCGGATGCGGACGTTGTTGCCCTTGCCCTCGAACATGTAGAGGATTTTCTTGAGAATGGCCATCTCCGGCCCGTTGACCGACGGCAGGCGCAGGTAGAGCGTCTGCCCCGTCCGCTGCTGCGGCGCCTGCGCCGGCGCGGCCGTCCCCGCCGAGAAATTGGCGCTCAGCGGGCGGGCAAAGTCGCACATGAGCTGCGGCGCTTTATCGTCGCGCACGGAGAGCGTACCCGTGACATAAATGACCTGTCCCTCCTGCAAATAGCTGCCGTACTGCTCGAGCGCGCGTGTAAAGCAGAGCATTTCGATGGCTCCCGTGCCGTCTTCGAGCGTCACGTAGGCCATGAGGGTATTTTTCTTCGTCATCTTCGTCTTGCTCGCGGTTACAACGCCGGCGAGCGAAATTTTCTGCCCGTCGGAGAACGTCGTCGGCCCCGCCTCCTGCGAAAAATCCTCCATCACGCGGCCGATGGCGGCTGCGCCCGACGAGCGGACGAGCGAGCGGTAGGCGTCCATCGGATGGCCCGAGAGGTAAAGCCCCGTCGTGGCTTTTTCCATCGCCATGAGCTCCTGCGGCGTGAACTCGGGAATGTCGGGCAGGACGAGCACGGCCT
>CALAAN010000201.1 GCA_937884915.1 uncultured Oscillibacter sp. | reverse complement strand
TTCCCTCGGGCGAGCAGCGCATGGACATCTACCGCCGCATCGCGGCGCTGCGCACCGCCGAGCAGTCGCAGGAGCTGCTCGACGAGCTCATCGACCGCTACGGCGAGCCGCCCCAACCGGTCTTAAAGCTCATGGACGTCGCGCTTTTGCGCGCGGAGGCCGTGCAGATCGGCGTGAGCGATATCTCGCAGCGCGGCAGCGAGATCACCTTCACCTTTGCCGCATCCGAGGCGGTGCCTGTGGAGGCCGTGATGGCCCTCTGCTCGCTGCCGAAGAACCGCCGCCGGCTCACGCTCTCCGCCACGGGGACGGAGCCGAAGCTCCTGCTGCGTCTTTCGCCAAACGAGGACGCATTGGATACAGCCTTGACGCTGGTCGGAGACCTGCGTGTGAATAAGGAAGAAAACGAAAAAGAGGTAACATTATGATCAAGAAGAGATTGCTTTCGTTCCTTGGCGCGGCGGCCATCACCGCGGCGCTCGCCTTTGCCGTCGTGACGCTCTCGCCCTCGAACGGCTTCACCTCCGGCACGATGCAGGAAGGTCTCTGCTACGAAGCGACCGGCGTCGCGCCCGACGCGATCGTCGCCAGCGTGAACGGCAACGGCGCGAGCGCCGACCTGATCGCCTACTGGATCGGCTACGACGTGTCGTATCTCGACAGCTACATGCAGTACTACACCGGCTCGTCGCTCGACTGGGACTACACCCTCTCCGACGGCACGAACATCACCGACTACATCAAGTCCAACGTCTATTCGTCCGTCAAGCAGCATCTGGTGCTTGAAAACCTCGCGAACAAGTACGGCGTGACGCTCACCGAGGGGCAGGAATCCGCGATGGCGGACAGCGACCAGACCTACATCGACCAGTACGGCAGCGAAGAGGCCTTTGAAGCGGAGATCTCCAAGCTCGGCATGCGCCGCGAGACCTATGACCGCGTCGCCCGCTCGAACTACCTGTATCAGAACCTCTACCAGCTCTACAACACCGAGGGCAGCGCGCTCTACGCCTCGGACGAGGACCTCGCCGTCTACGCCGCCGAGCAGAACTATATCACGGCAGACCACATCCTGCTCTCGACCAAAGACCTGACCACCGGCGAAGCGCTCACCGATGAGCAGAAGGCCGAGAAGAAGGCGCTCGCCGACGAGATCAAGCAGAAGCTCGACGCCTGCGAAGGCGACCTTGACGAGCTGACCGCGCTCTTCCAGGAGCTGGCCGACCAGTACAGCGAGGACCCCGGCCGCGAGAGCTATCCCACGGGCTACACCTTCACGACCGGCTCGATGGTGCAGGAGTTTGAAGACGCCGCCTACGCGCTTTCCGAGGGCGAGGTGAGCGAGGTCGTCGAATCCAGCTTCGGCTATCACATCCTGCTCCGCCTGCCGCTCGATAAGTCCGCCGCCGCGGACGAGGTGCGCGAGGAGTACTTCACGAACTTCATCGCCGAACAGGTCGACGCCGCCACGATGGCGACGAGCGCGGACTATGACAAGCTCGACCCGCAGGCGCTGTATAACGCAATTTTGACTGCACAGACGGAGGGGTAAATTATTGCAGCGCGACGCGCTGTAGATTTTTCCCTGCGCCGCGCAGGGAGTGCGGATAAAGGGGGCCATTCTCTCACGTAAGAGAATGGCCCCCTTTAAATCCCCCAAGAGAACGCAAGGGGCCTTCCCCCTCGACCCCGCCCATTGGCAGTCTCGATCTTGAAGAGCTGCTCAGCCTGCGGAATCAGGTGCGGTGTACATGGCTTCGCCATGAATCCCTGCGATTCGTTACCACTCTCAACCGCGCCTTACTATCGTGAGGCGCGAGTGACGTTACCTCGGCGGCAGACTGCTTGCCGAATGCGGCATTGCTGCGCTCGCCGCATTGTGGA
>CALAAN010000200.1 GCA_937884915.1 uncultured Oscillibacter sp. | reverse complement strand
CAGAAGCTTTCCGCCATTATCGAGCGTCACGTCCGCGCTGCCGCCGCAGATGCCCAGCACGCGCGAGGCAAGCAGCTTGAACGTCAAGGCCTCAGCATGGCGCGACGCCGTGTCGCCGCAAACGCGGCACAAATCCATCTCCGCCACGTGCGAGGCATGCTCCGGCACGAGCAGAATTTGCTGCGAGGCGTCCCCCAGCGCGGTGATCTTTTGCAGCACGCGCTCGGATTTGCCCGTGCGCGCGCGTCCCATCAGTATGTGCAGCAAGCGCCCTTCCCCCTTTGTTTCGACTCGATTTTGAAAATTTTATCACATTTTATGCCTTTCGGCAATGCGGATTATACCGTTCGGTAATGAAGAAGCACTGCGTGCATAGTTTCGCCCGCCGCGGGAAGACTACCGAAGACCAAACCATCTTTTTAAGGAGGGAATTTCATGGTCATCGACAAGATCGCGCTGACGCTTGCTATCATCGGCGCGCTCAATTGGGGCAGCGTGGGCCTTTTCGGCTTTGACTGCGTCGCCTTTCTCTTCGGCGGACAGACCGGTATGCTCAGCCGCGTGATCTACACGGTCGTCGGCCTCGCCGGTATCTGGTGCATCACGATGCTGTTTCGCGAGAAAGAGCCGATGGAAAGCGGCGGCCAGGCGTAAAAATAAAAGGAGAGGGACTTCCCTCTCCTTTTATTTTTACGTGGAACAAGCGCTGTCAGCAGCAAAGCGCATCGATCGCTGCATCCTTTGTCGAAGCAAAGAACACCTCGCGCCCCTCGTTGCTCTCGCGCATGAAGTCGTGAAGCGGCTTGCTCGTGTAGCGCGAATAGTCGCCGTAGATGGCGATGCGCGCACCATAGTTGACAAACTTCTGCAAAATTTCGCCAGCAAGGCCCGTGCTGAGGATGAAGAAGTTCTCGCAGATACACTTTTTTGCGATGACAAGATTCTTCGTCCCCGCCTCGTACTTCGCGCTCATCAAAAGGTCCAGCACGGACTGCGCATCGCGGATCACGGCCTCACCGCTCTCGACAAGCGCGCAGGGAATACCGTTTTTCTCAATTCTCTGAAAGGTCATTTTTCACTCTCGATTCAAAATTTTCTTTATTGCTCCCCAGCCGTCTTCGCGCCCTCCAGCTCGCGCATCGAGCGGCGGAACTGACGGTAGAACGTGAAGCTCGTCAGCGCCACCGCGCCAAAGTCCGCCACGGGCTCGGCGAGGAACACCGCGAACGCCTTGTCCGCGAAAAAGTGCGGCAGGATATAGATGAGCGGGATCAGCAGGATGATCTTGCGCCAGACCGCGAGGAAGAGCGACGTCTTCGCATTGCCGAGCGCCACAAACGTCTGCTGGCAGGCAATCTGAATGCCGAAAATGCCGCTGCATCCCATGTAGATGCGCACAGCCCACGCCGCGTATTCGACAAACGCAGGGTCGCTGTTGAAGATCAGAATGAACACGCGCGGGAAGAGCTCGACCAAAAGCCAGATAGCCATCGAATACGTAAAGCACGCGCGCAGAAGACAGAAATAGGTGTCGCGCACGCGCTGGGCGTTCTTCGCGCCGAAGTTGTAACTCACGATTGGCTGCGCCCCCTGCGTCAAGCCCTGGAGCGGCATGTTGGAAAACTGCATGATGCTCGTCAGCACCGTCATCGTGCCGACGGCCATGTCGCTGCCGTAGCGCAGGAGCGAGGAGTTGAAGCAGATGGCGATCAAGCTCTCCGTCGACTGCATCACAAACGGAGAAAGGCCTAACGCGATGCAAGGAAGAACGATCTTCGCGCTCACGCGAAGATTCTCACGCTTCAAGTGCCAGCGCGTCTTCCTGCCCATGAGGAACGTCATCACCCACACAGCCGAAACCGCCTGCGAGATCACCGTAGCCAGTGCCGCGCCGCGCACGCCGAGGCCGAGCGCGAAGATGAACAGCGGGTCGAGCGCCGTATTTAAGAGCGCGCCGATGAGCACCGTCTTCATGCTCACGGTGGCAAAGCCCTGTGCCGTGATGTAGGCGTTCATGCCGAGCGTCAGCTGGACAAAGATCGTGCCGAGGGCATAGATGCGCATATAGTCGAGCGCGTAGCCAATAGTGTTCTCGCTCGCGCCGAACATCAGTAAAAGCGGCTCGGCGAAGGCCTCGAACAGCACCGTCAGCACCAGCGCCGTGATGAGGAGCATCGTCAGGCAGTTGCCCATGATGCGCTCGGACTTCTCGCTCTCGCCCGAGCCCTCGGCGATCGAGGCGCGCGGCGCGCCGCCGATGGCCATGAGCGACGCGAAGGCCGAGATGACCATGATGATCGGCAGACACACGCCGACGCCTGTGAGCGCGAGCTTGCCGACAGTCTCAGCGGGCTGCATGTGGCCGATGAACACGCGGTCGACCAGATTATAGAGCATGTTGACGATCTGCGAGGTGATCGTCGGCACGGAGAGCGAAAAGAGCAGCTTTCTGACGTTTCCGTGTCCCAGATCTGCGCGTTTATCCAAAATCATCACCTGAATCTTTTGTATTTTTCCGCATAGACTGTTAGAATATCATGCCGCAAAGCGTTCGTCAAGCAAGGACGCCGCGCGGCGCTC
>CALAAN010000199.1 GCA_937884915.1 uncultured Oscillibacter sp. | reverse complement strand
CTCCGAAATCTTCTAAAATCGAAAAACTTGAAAATCTGCTTTTTGTTGCGAAAACCCCGCAAAAAGCGGCAATATGGGCCCATAGCTCAGCTGGGAGAGCGTACGGTTCGCATCCGTAAGGTCGTCGGTTCGATCCCGATTGGGTCCACCATGTTGAGAAAAATCACCGCCAATTTGGCGGTGATTTTTCGTTTGACCACAATAATACCACAGCCAGCAGAAAATCCTGACCACTTTTGAAATCCGCAGGCGGCGAGTAGCAATCCCTCACCTCCTGCGGATTTTCGTTTTATGTGTTTGCCGGTTCTGCCAGTTCTGTTCTGACCTCATCATAGTATTTCTGCACCGTGGTGCAGTCCATGCCTGTTTCCCGCGCGATATAGCTTTTATTGCTCACACCGGGATTTTGGCGCAGGTACTCCGCCAGCTGCTTTTTCTTGGGGCTAACACCGTCCGGATACTCCGAAGCTGTCCCATTCCGCAGGGCCGCGATCTCCGCCTTCATTTGCAGGATCAGCTTCGCCAGCTTTTCCTCGCATTCCTCCCGCGTGCGGCCATACACATTGCGGGAGTGCTTCTTGCCGTCCGGCCAGACGGGCGAGTAGCGCCCCTCCCATAAGTCCTCCTTGAGCTGCTTGATGTACCCCGTACCGGGTCTGCGGCGCGGCGGTGTGTACGGTTCAAATTTCTGTGCTTCCGATGCAGTCTCCGCTTTCTGCTGGGACACCTCCGCCTTTGCGATGCCGCGGTCAATGCTGGCTGCGGCATGATGTCGACCAGACTCTTGACGATGGGAAGACCGAGGCCTGTGCCCATCTGCTTATCGCCCTCCGCCGAGCGCTCCTGCGAGAACGGGTCATAGAGCTGCTGCAAAAACTCTTTGCTCATGCCGACGCCGCTGTCGCGCACGGTAAAGCGCAGGCCCGCCTTGCCGTCCCTTTCCGGAAGGTCCGCTGCCAGAAATTCCACCCTGCCGCCCTCTGGCGTGAACTTCGCCGCGTTCGAGAGGAGGTTGAAGAAGATCTGGTTGAAGCGCAGTTTGTCCGTGCGGATGCAGGGCGTGCTCGTGCGGACGTTCATTTGGAAATCGATGTTCTTTTCGTCCATCAGGGGCTTGATGATCGTGTTGATGCTCTCAATGAACTCGTCCACATGGTAGACCTCGTCCTTGAGCATCAGCTCGCCGTTTTCGATCTTGCTCATGTCTAAAATGTCGTTGATGAGGCCGAGCAGAAAGCTGCTCGACGTCTCGATGCTGTGGAGGTAGGTCTTCACCTTCTGCGCGTCGTCCTCTTCTTCGGCAAGGTGCGTCAGGCCGATGATCGCGTTCATCGGCGTGCGGATATCGTGCGACATGCGCGAGAGAAACTCGCTCTTGGCCTGCGTGGCGGACTCGGCCTTTTCCGCGATGACCTTAAGCTCTTCATTCTTGCGGTTGATCTCGCCGTAGAGCTCGCTTCGGCGCTGCTCTTCGCCCGTAAAGTCGCACCAGACGTACACGAGCGCGTAGCTCGCATTGATGACGAGCCAGCCGGGATTTGCCAGCTGGATCCAGATGAAGCATGCCGTCGTCAAAAAGAAGAGCACGAGCAGCACGGCGTTCGAGCGCGGCGTGATCTTCTTCCAGTGAAAGAGCACCTGCAAAAGGCCCGCCGCGGAGTAAAACATGATAAAGCCCACGCCGACTGGCATAAAGAGCGCGCCGCGCGAATACTGCATGTCGTCCGTCAGGTGGAAAAACCACTCGGTATAGGGGTTCGAGATCGCGATGGCGACAAAAACGAGGTACGGGAACACGATGCCCACGATGCCGCGCGTGATCTCCCGATGCGTGCCGTCGCGGTGGATGAGCACATAGGCATAGCACACCCACACCGCCGCGAGCAGCGGCATACTCGCGACATACAGCGTCATCGCGTATTCGTACATCCACCACTCGGTGCTCTGGTTCATCGCGAGCGACGAGATGATGTCGATCGTCACGTTGAAAATGCTGAACAGCAGCACCAGGAAGAAGGCATTGCCCTGCCGGTCGCGCTTGCGGGCGCGCTCGGGGCTCTCCTTGATGAGCATGATGAGGAAAATTGCCAGCGCAAAATAGTCAGTTTCCACATGCCACATGAGCGCTTCCTCCCTTTCTCTGTCCGCGGAAAAGGCCGATCTTTCGTAACCGTCAAACCTAACAGCGTATAAAAAGGCCGCCATCTTGGTGAGCAGCA
>CALAAN010000198.1 GCA_937884915.1 uncultured Oscillibacter sp. | reverse complement strand
CGACGATCAAAAAGAGGATGGCCGCGAACTCCGCGCCCGTCCAGAAGCTGTCCGCCCCGGCGAGAACAGCCCCATACGTCAAAAGCGCCGTAAACAGCACGATGCCAAATCCCTTGAACGCGAGGGTGCGGCCACTGAGCGGCGCAACCGGAACGCGCTCATGCGTCTTGAAGTACTCCTTTTGAATATAGGGCGGATAGTTGTGCACACTGATCTCCGGATGCTTGATGGTGGGGAGCGTCACCATCGCCGTAAAAAGCGCCGTAAAAACGACCGCTTCGATCCAAACTGTGCTCCAGATCATGCCGCTGCCTCCTTACTTTTTCTCCAGCACGACGATGCGGTTGGAGATATTGCTGACCGCTGGAATCTTGCCGAGCAGCTTGTAGACCGGCGCAAATTCCGCCATGCCCTCGCACAGGCTGTGCTCTTCGACAAAGCGGAAGTCCGGCAGCAGCGCGGCGAGCGCCGCGCCGTTCTTGACGCCCCAGGTGAACTTCGCCTTGCTCGCCTCGATGGATTTTTCCTTGAATCGTTTGACGACCATCGGGTTCATCGTCTCGACAAACACCGTCACTCGGTCAAAGCGCGCCGCGATGACGTCGAAGATACGCTTGACATCGCTCTCGGATAAGTACATCGTCAGGCCCTCGATGATGACGAGCACGTCCGTGCTCGTCTCCTTGATCTCGCCGCCCCAGTCGTCCATGGCAGACATGGCGATTTGCGAGATGCTCCCGCTCTCGGGCAGGAGCTTTTCGCGCACGGCGATCGTCTCGGGCAGGTCGAGGTTGTACCAGTGCGAATAGCCGCTCATGCGGTAGCAGCGCGTGTCGAGCCCGCAGGCGATGTTCACGACCACCGCGCCGCCGTGGCTTGCAAGGTAGCTCTTCACAAGCTGGTCGAGCACGATGGTGCGTGCGATGACGCCACTGTGCATGGCCGCGTCCTTGTCGGCCATCGAAAAATCATAGTCGAGCCGGTCGATAAGCTCGACCGCCTTGCTGTCGGTGATCGCGCCGCGCGTCTTCGTCTCCTTTGCGCGGGCGTAAACCGTCTGCAGCATCGTCTCCGGCACGCCGGAGAGCGTGATCTTCTCACTCAAGGTGTTCTTCCTCCGTCTTTTCTGAGCACTCCGCCTTTCTGCAGACGAACCACGCGATGCTCTTCAAATTGCCGAGCTGCACATCGGCGTACATCCCCTCGAGCCGCGCCTTCAGGCTCTGCACCGTCTCATACGGCGGGGTGAAAAATTTCATCGGCTCGTAGAGCTTTTGAATGAGCCAGTCCGTCCTTCTGCACTCGCCCGCCACATAGAAGCAGCCGCAGAACGTGCCGCCCGGTCTCAGCACGCGGAACGTCTCGCGGTACGCCGCCTCCTTATCAGGAAAGGCGTGGAAGCCGTTGAGCGACATCACGATATCAAAGCTGCCGTCCTCATACGGCAGCGCGCCCACGTCGCCCTGCCGGAACTGCACGTTTTGAAGTCCCATGCGCTCAGCCTTTTCCCTCGCCTGCCCCATCATGTCGGGCGAATAGTCCAGGCAGGTGATATCGGCCCACGGCAGCGTCTGATAGAGCGGCATCGTCAGGATGCCTGTGCCCACGGGGACCTCAAGGAGCTTTCCCGCAAAGTCCTCCGGCACGCCGGCGAACGCCTGATTCAGATATTCGTCGCACTCTTCCTTGTTCATATCCCACACCAGACGGCACACGGCCTTGCCCGAGGCGGTAGAGCAAGTGATCATGCCGTCGTAAAAATTGTTGCTGCCTGTCAGGCGATAGGCGCTGCGGATGTTCTCTTTTCGATCCATCGTTTCTTCCTCTTTACTTGCACATGAATTTGTCGAAATAGCGGCAGAATTCCTCGGGATAAATCATCACGAGCTCCGCGTGCGCCATCTTTGGAATGCCGTGGATGCGCGCCTGGGGAAAATAGCGCTTGATGAAGCGGATGTTGCTCCTGCGGTCTTTCTTCTCCTCGTCACCGTACCAGTAGGTGATTTTCGTGTCGATCTTTGCGGGCGTCTTTGGCAGAGCATAGTTATTCCCCGACCAGAAAATGTTGCGGATGGTCTTATCCGAGTAGGTCTTCAGGTACGCCTCGATGGCGTCGTATTCCTTTTTCGGATCATGCCCCGGCAGCGTAAAGCGCTCCGGCGGGAAGGCAGCCTCCAGCACCTTGCGGTTCCCCGCGGCGAGCTTGAGCGACAGCACATC
>CALAAN010000197.1 GCA_937884915.1 uncultured Oscillibacter sp. | reverse complement strand
GATGCTGCATGACTACGCCAAAGATGTTCCCGCCGGTGAATGGATCCTCGGTGTTGGATTCGACAATGAGAAGTTTGAAGGCAGCAAGGCGATGCCAACCCGCTGGGATCTGGATGAAGCCTGTGCCGATCATCCGGTGCTTCTCTCCCGCTACTGCCTGCACTTCTTCTCCGCAAACTCCATGGCGCTGAAGCTCGGCGGCATCGACCGCAACTATCAGCCCCCTGTCGAGGGCAATGTCAAGTACGACGAGAACGGAGAGCCGAACGGCGTCATCTGCGACGGTGCAGGCACCCACGTGCTTTCCATCGTGCCGGACAAGCTCTCCTCCTTTGAAGCAAAGAAAGATATCGTCGTCAAGGCCATCCACCAGTTCAATTCCTACGGTCTGACAGGTATACATCCTATTCAAGGCAAACATTGCGATCTGATGGAATACACGGATATTTATCAGGCGCTCAAAGACGAAGGCCGTTTGACCGCCCGCATCTACATCAACTACGATGTGCTGCCCGGCTGCAATATCCGTACGGGTCTCGGCGATGAAATGTTGAAATTTGGCTTCTACAAGTCCTATATGGATGGCAATCTCAGTGGCCGCACCGCCTATATGCTTGAGCCGTATAGTGACATGCCAAACGCCGTGGGTGTGTGCAATTATGAAAGCCAGGAAGCCATCACTGAGCATCTGCGTGAAGGCTATCAAAAAGGGATGCAGATCGGCGTACACGCCATTGGCGACCGCGCGGCAGATATGCTCATCACTGCGATTGAAACCATTTACCGCGAAGCCCCCCATCCCGACCCGCGCTTTCGCCTCATCCATATGACCACGCTTAATTCCTCGCTCGTCGAGCGCATGAGCAAGCTTCCCGTCATTGTAGATGTACAGCCTGTGTTCATTCCCATTAATGTCCGCAGTGCAGACAGCCGTATGGGTGATACTGAGCGCGGCGCCTATACTTTCGCCTATAAAAAGATGCTCGACGCAGGGCTGATGCTCACCGGCGGCTCGGACAATCCGTGCGACTCGTTCAGCCCGCTTGACGGCGTTTATGCGCTGGTAAACCGCAAGGATTACACCGGCTATCCCGAAGGCGGCTGGCACCCGCAAGAGTGCATCGGCGTTTATGATGCGTTGCGGATGTACACCTACAATGCAGCCTACGCCTCCTACGAAGAGAACATCAAGGGCACCATCAGAGAAGGCAAACTCGCTGACTTCGCCATTCTCGATGCAGATGTATTTAAAGTCGATCCGATGAAGATCAAGGACATCAAAGTCGAAAAGACTTACCTCGGCGGCAAGCTTGTTTACTCCCGCGACTAATTTTATCTGTTATATGCGGCAACATATTTCAAAAAGAAACAGAACTAAAAATGAAGAATGGAGAAAATATCATGAAGAAATTTGTAGCCCTGCTTCTTGCACTCGTCATGGCTCTGTCTCTTGTCGCCTGCGGCGATAAGACCGACGACAGCAGCAACAATAACGGCAGCAACACCGCTGATGTCCCGCAGGTCGACTCCAGCGAGTACGCCCTCAAAACCCAGATTACCTCTACCGATAAGATCACCATCCGCATCGCAGAGGATGCTTCCGAGATTCACCCCTCCCACATCGCGCTGGTGAATTGCTTCAAAGAGCCCCTTGAGGCTGCCTCCAACGGCAACATCACCGTTGAGATCTACCCCAACGGCATGCTCGGCTCCCTGACCGAGAACGTCAACTCTATGCAGATGGGTGACCTTGAGATGGCCTACCTGAACGACTCCATCCTCTCCGGCTTCATCCCCGAGTTTGCTGTTATTGGTCTGCCCTACCTCTTCACCTCTGTTGACGCTGTCCACAACGCGATGAACGGTGCGTTCGGCGAAGAAATGAGCTCCCGCCTGCAGGATCAGCTCGGCATCGTCAACCTCGGCTGGTGCGACGTTGGTTTCCGTAACATCACCAACTCCAAGAAGCCCATCACCTGTGTTGATGACCTCAAGGGCATGAAGATCCGCACCATGACCAACGACCTGCATGTCGCTTACTTCCAGTATCTCGGCGCTCTGCCCACTCCGATGGCTTTCAATGAACTCTACACCGCTATGCAGCAGGGCACGGTCGACGGTCAGGAGAACCCCACCGCTATGATCTGGAACAACAACATCTATGAAGTTCAGAAGTACATGACCGTTTCTGAGCATATCTGGACCTCTACCGCCCTGTGCGTCGCCGAGAACTTCCTCGAGAGCCTTCCTCAGGACTATCAGGATGCCATCCGCGAGGCCGGTGCCAACACCACCGCCCTGCAGGCCGAAATGATCACCGAGCAGAATGACAGTCTGCTGAGCAATATCGAAGCTGCCGTTGAGGTCACCACCCTTTCTGACGAGGCTAAGGCTGAGTTCCAGCAGAAGGCCAAGGAATCCGTCTGGGTCACCGCTGCCGACCTCTACGGTCAGGATCTGATCGACCTCGCTGATTCTTTCAATAACTAAGCATGTTGATTTAATCTTGAATCGATCGTTTCTGAGCAGAACTGCCGCATAAAAGCCTACTGAAACGGTTGCCGCGGGGAAGGCTGCGGAACGCCGCAGTCTTCCCCGCCCATCATTCCAGCCCTATCAAAAAACACGCCGCTATCAAAGGATGTGAACAAAAAAACATGAAATTTCTGAAAATGTTGAACAATCACTTTGAGGAATATCTTCTGGTGCTCCTGATGGTCGCTGAAGTTATCGTTGTTTTTGCGCAGGTCGTCACGCGCTTTATCCTCAAAACACCCCTCGCATGGAGCGAAGAGATCGCCCGTTATATGTTTATCTGGCTCGTCTGGATCGGCGCAGCCTATGCTACAAAGGAAAATAAAAACATCAAAATCGATATTCTTTCCAGTAAGTTCACCGGTGCGATGAAAGTCTTCGCTGGTATCTTTGTTGGTGTTCTTTTCATTGGCCTGATGATGTTTATGCTTTACACCTCTGGCAAGGTCACCTACACCGTCTATGCAAGCAACTCCATCGCCACCGGTAGCCACATGCCGATGTGGATCGCATGGTTTTCTCTCCCGTTAAGCATGGCTCTGATGACCTTCCGCTTCATCCAGAACAGCGTTCGCAGCATCAAGGACAGCAAGAAGAAAGGAGAATAACGAAATATGATCTTCAAAGCTATTCTGATTTTCGCGCTCCTCTTCCTCTTCATGATGATGGGCGCACCGATGGCTATCGCACTGGGCGCTTCTACA
>CALAAN010000196.1 GCA_937884915.1 uncultured Oscillibacter sp. | reverse complement strand
CCATCGCCCGCCTCGCCGCCGCGCAGGCCGCGATCAAGGACATGCAGTAAGCAAATCGCTTTCGGCATAGGCTTTTATTGAATCAAACAAGCGCCCAGCCATTTGGCTGGGCGCTTGTGCGTTGTAAAAAGATGTGGTAGGATGTGGACAAATCAGATGCTGGATGGGAAAGGGGAGAGTGCATGGAGATCAGACCCTTGGACAGGGAGATATATGCGGGCAAAACATTTACGGCTTGCTACCGCACGAACGGCTATTATGACATCCGCCCGTCCGAAACGGGTTTTCAGATGAGCTATGTGCTCTTTGCGGAGCCGACTGAGCGGTCATTTGACGATGTGTTCTTTGGCGAATGGCTCGAAGATCCGATCGCCTTCGGCGCGTTTGAGGGAGAGAAGCTGGTCGGATATGTCGAAGGTTCGATGGAGGGCTGGAACAACCGCTTCCGTATCAGCAACATCTGCGTGCTGGACTTTTCCGAGCGCAGCAGGGGCGTCGGCACGGCACTGATGAAGACCATAGAGCGCTCGGCGGAGGACACCGGGGCTCGCATGCTGATTTTAGAGACGCAGTCGTGCAATGAAAACGCCATCGCGTTTTACAAAAAGAACGGTTTTCAAATCGTCGGCTTCGACCTGTACGCCTACTCCAACGCCGATCCCGAGCGGCACGAGGTGCGGATCGAAATGGGGAAGAAGCTGCACTGAGCGCCAATTTAGTACGCTAAAAGCATTTTTCGAGGGAGAATACAGCCATGCTGTTACTGTTCCAGATCATCCTATACTGCCTTTTGTACCTCGCACTGGTCAAGTGCGCGGTGAGAGACAGCGGGCGCAACTGCCTGTATTTTTACCCGCAGGAATTCCTCGACGAGGCGCAGCGGCGCGGCATCGCAAATAAGGACGAGGAGATGTGCAAGGGCAAGCACTTTATGACGTTTTTCTGCCTTGTGATCTTTGCCGTGCTGGTCGCGATCATCGCCGGTTGGAACGGCGTGAAGGACTTCAACACCGCCTGCGCTGAAGCCTACCTCTTCCTCGTGACCGTGAACTGGTTCGACGGCCTTGTCATCGATCTGCTGTGGGTCGGCCACAGCAGGATCTGGCGCATCGAGGGCATGGAGGGCGTTCCCTACGTGAAGCCATGGAGGACGGTTTTCATCAAGCGCAGCGCGGCCTCAACGCTGTACCTTCTTGTCGCGGCCGCGGTGGGCGGGATCGTCGTGCTGATCGGCAAAATCTGAACACCGGAAGAAAAAAGGTTCCCAAGCCAGCGGCTTGGGAACCTTTTTCGCATCGCCGCGCGATGCAGAGGATCAAAGGAGAGGTTCATAAAGAAGTTTGGAAGAAATCGTTTCAGATGCGGCTGCGGATCTCCGCACCCATGGCTTTGCAGCCGACGAGCTGGCAGTTTTCCTGCATGATGTCGCCGCAGCGGAAGCCGGATCGCAGCGTCT
>CALAAN010000195.1 GCA_937884915.1 uncultured Oscillibacter sp. | reverse complement strand
TGGTGCGCTATGGCTACGCCATCCCCGAGACCGCACGCAAGGTGCAGGACAGCGTGTCCGCCGCCGTGAGCGGCATGACGGGCTACAACGTCCACGCGGTCAACGTCCATGTCGGCGGGATCAGCTTCAACTAAGAAAGATAAGATAAAGGAACAGACGAGAATGATTCGCAATACAGCACGAGAGATCGCAGTGCATCTTGCATACGAACTGAGCTTTACGGATAAGACGGTAGAGGAGCTTCTCGACGAGCGGCTGACGAAGGAATACTTCGACACGCTCAAGGACGAGGACGACATCTACGAAAAGGCCCCCGGCGCTGCGCAGGCGGAATACATCCGCTCTATTGTTTCCGGCGTTGCCGAGCACGCGCCGGAGCTGGACGGCTACATCGCCAAGTACGCCAAGGGCTGGAGCTTTGACCGCATCCCGCTCGTTGCCTCGGCGATCATGCGCGTTGCGATGTACGAATCGCTCTACCGCAGCGACATTCCGACGCGCGTGGCCGTCAACGAGGCCGTGGAGATCGCCAAGAAGTACGAAACGCCCGAGACGGTGAAGTTCATCAACGGCATTCTCGGCAGCTTCGTGCGCGGCGAGATCAGCGCGGAATAAAAAATGCTCTTAAAAGCAGAGTACCGACAGGCGCTCTGCTTTTCTTCCGTTTTTCATTTTGTTTTAAAAAGAGGGGGTGACGCGGCGTGGCGCAGGAGCAGATGATCTTCAGCGTATCCGAGGCCAACAATTTCATCAAGGCACTGCTCGACGCCGTGCCGCAGCTCCAGACCATTTTCGTGCGCGGCGAGATCTCGAACTACAAGCTCTATCCCTCCGGCCACCATTATTTCACGCTCAAGGACGAGGGGAGCGCACTCAAGTGCGTGATGTTCCGCGGCATGGCGTCAAAGCTCCGCTTCCGCCCGGAAAACGGCATGAAGGTCATCGCCTTTGGCCGCATCGGCGTGTTCCCGCGCGACGGCGCGTACCAGCTCTATTGCTCGGAGCTCAGCGCGGAGGGCGTGGGCGACCTGCATGTCGCCTTCGAGCAGCTCAAGGAAAAGCTCTTCAAAGAGGGCCTTTTCGACCCCGCGCACAAAAAGCCCTTACCGAAATATCCAAAGCGCATCGCCATCATCACCTCGTCCGCGGGCGCGGCGGTGCATGACATGCTGCGCATTCTGAACGCGCGCTGGCCGATGAGCGAGGTCGTGCTCCTGCCCGTGCGCGTGCAGGGCTCGGAAGCGCCGCCGGAGATCGCGGGCGCGCTGCGCTACGCAAACAAATGGCAGGTCGCCGACCTCATCATCACGGGGCGCGGCGGCGGTTCGATCGAAGATTTGTGGGCGTTCAACGACGAGCGCGTGGCGCGCGCGATCTACGCCTCCGACATTCCGGTCATCTCCGCCGTCGGGCACGAGCCCGATGTGACGATCGCCGATTTTGTCGCCGACGCGCGGGCGTCGACGCCGTCGAACGCGGCAGAGATCGCCGTGCCGGACCAGCGCGAAATTTACCGCCGGCTCGGCGCGCTGCAAACGCGCATGGTGCAGAGCGAACAGAAGCGCGTAAAAGCCTTACGCGAGCAGTTTGAAAAAACGTCCCGCAGCCGCGCGCTGCAAGACCCCATGGCTTTTATCGACGACAAGCGTATGCTGCTCGACTACACGCAGAAAAACCTCGCCGCGCTCGCGCAGCAGCAGATGGCGCAGCGGCAGCAGCAGTTTACGGCGCTCGCGGCCAAGCTCGACGCGCTGAGTCCGCTCAAAGTTCTCGGCCGCGGCTACGCCGTGGCGCGGAACGAACAGGGGCAGATCCTGCGCGCGGCGCAGGAGACCGCGGCCGGCGAAAAAATTGAGGTGCTGCTCGGACAGGGAAGTCTCAGCTGCACGGTGAACGCGTGCAATACGGGAGGAAATGACGATGGCAAAAACGTTTGAAGACAATATCGCGCGTCTCGAGGAGATCGTGACGGCGCTTGAAAAAGGCGACGCAAAGCTTGCCGATTCCCTCAAGCTCTTTGAAGAGGGGACAAAGCTCGTGCACGACTGCGGCGCAATGCTTGACAAGGCCGAGCAGAAGGTCGCAAAGCTCTCAAAGGGCGCGGACGGCGCGCCGGTCGAGAGCCCATTCATTTCGGAGGAGTAAGCCATGGACGAAAAGCTGTTTTCCGCCCGCATGGCGGAGTATAAGTCGGCGGCGGACAAGTACCTTGACGCCTGCCTTTCGGACACGTGGGACGCAAGCTACCACAAGCTGACCGATTCAATGCACTACAGTTTGACCGCGGGCGGCAAGCGCCTGCGCGCGATCCTGGTGCTCGAATTCTGCCGCATCTGCGGGGGCGAGGTAGAAAAAGCCCTGCCCGTGGCCTGCGGCGTCGAGATGCTGCACACCTATTCGCTCATCCATGACGATCTTCCCGTGATGGACAATGACGATCTGCGCCGCGGCAAGCCGTCGAACCACAAGGTATTCGGCGAGAGCACGGCGACGCTCGCGGGCGACGCGCTGCAGGCGCTGGCGTTTGAAACGGTCCTGAAAGCCAATCTTCCCGCGCTGCGCGTGCTCAAATGCGCGCAGATCCTGGCGAACGCCGCGGGACACGAGGGCATCTGCGGCGGCCAGCAGCTCGACCTTGAGTGGGAGGGTAAGATCCTCAGCGCGCCGGAGCTCGAGGAAATTTATCTGCGCAAGACGAGCGCGCTCATCCGCGCGGCGTGCCTGATGGGCGTGGCCGCGGCGGGCGGCACGAAGGATCAGGAGGAGGCCGCCATCGGCTACGCCGACAACTTTGGCTTTGCCTTCCAGCTGCGCGACGACATGCTCGACGTCATCGGCGATGAAAAGACGTTTGGCAAGCCCATCGGCTCGGACAGGGAAGAGGGGAAGACGACGTTTGTCGACATTCTCGGCCTCAGCGGCTGCCAGCGTGTCATCGAGGCGCACAGCGAGAGCGCGGTCGAAGCGCTGGACGACATGGAGGACACGGATTTTCTCATTCACCTTGTCCGTATGCTCGAAAAACGGGAGCAATAAATGAAAATTCCCGTAGAAAACGCCAAAAAAGTGGGAAATCATACAAAAGTGCGCATTTGGTGTTGACAAGCGGAATCGTCGGTGCTACGATACGCACATTGAAACGGAACCCACCTCGTGGGAAATGCTCGAAGGAAAGGAACCATTGGTATGAAGACTTCGTACTCTGCCAACTGCATGATGATGCCGATGATGCGCATGTTCAGCATGTGCATGCTTTGTCATGGAGAAAATGGTCATTTCCTTTCAGAAACTGTCTGAGAAACACAGCGAAGCGACAGCGGAAGGTCAATGACCTCCGCTGTTTTTTGTTGCTCAGGCGGCACGCTCCCCACGGTCTGTCCGTTCCAAAAAAAGAAGCTATTATATAAGTAAGGAGAACAAAACGATGAAAAAGCATTCTATCAAGCTGACCGCACTTGTCCTTGCACTGGTCCTCACTGCCGCTCTGGCCCTGACTGGCTGCGGCTCCAAGAGCGATGA